>CAZCBU010000120.1:0-4161 GCA_964496995.1 uncultured Sulfurovum sp. | reverse complement strand
TTTTTAAATGTTTGTTACTCCATATCTCCGCATCCATCATTTGCATTAAGGAGACAACAGCATAAAAGAAACCGGCTTTGTCTCTGGCTTCACTGTGTATCTGAACTTTTGTAACAGTGAGTCTGTACCCTTCGGCTTTTTTGATTTTTTTAGGTGTAGCAGAGAAAAAGAGTTTGGAGGTCCTGGCAGTTTTGCTTTTTTTGAGCGTATATCCGGCATTTATTTTTAAATGTTGTTGTAAGTAGCTGATGGCTCTTTTTGCAAGTGTAGTATCGGAATAGTATGAAGTCCGTTGGTTTAAAAAGAAGCTGCCTTTATCTGCCTGAAAACTTTGGGGTTTGGGGATAATGGGATTGGCTGTATTCTGGGCAAAAACGAAAACAGGAAGACCTATGATGAAAAACAGCAACAGTTTATATGAAAAAAAAGTATTATAAAATTTAATGTTTTTCTTCAAGCGCATCACTCACTTCAATTCTGTTCTTTCCTGCTTCTTTTGCGTTGAACAATGCTTTGTCCGCACGACCGACAAAAGAGCTTAAGGTATCGTTTTCCATGAGTGTCGTCAGACCGTATGATGCTGTTTGAAGTCCCAGTTTCGGGCATTTTATGGAATTGATCTGCTCTTTGAGCCTTGCGGCTGTCTCTTTCGCGGCATCCAGAGAGGTTTTTGGCAGTAAGATAATAAACTCTTCTCCTCCCCAGCGCCCGATAATATCAACTGTTCTAAAAGTTTGCTTCAATGTTTTCGCAAGTGCTCGAAGGTATTTGTCACCGATATTATGTCCAAATCTGTCATTGATGGATTTAAAATTATCAAGATCAAGAAGGATCATGGAGAGTTGATCTCCGTTTTGAATGAAGTGCTGTTGCTCGTGAAGAAAGATCTCCTGTATTTTAATTCTGTTACAAAGACCTGTCAGAGGATCCGTAGTAGATTTTTTAAGCAGTATCTCTTTTTCTATTTTTAACAGGCTGTTTTCCCGTCTAAGTGCATTGATATGCTCCTGTACCTTTGTTCCGGTTTCACTATGGGGTATATCGGGAACATGAGAGACCATATATCCCTGATCAACCACATTTTCAATAATATCATGAGAAAGTTTTTCTCTCAAACGTCGGACCAAAGCTCTTAAGGCATCCATGGTCATTGTTTTGTTTTCATACACATAGTTGTCGATCATCTCATAATTTACGACAAGACCAAGATGTTCTAACAGAAGATTGAGAAGCTTCGCTTCTTTTTTTGTGAGGGGGCGGGCATTTTTCTTGAGTTTGATACTGGCATACAGATCTGCTTCCGAAACTTGAAGATGATTGATCTTGGCTCTCAGTTCTGCAATATGAAAAGGTTTTTTAATATAATCCACACAACCGATATCATATGCTTTCTGGATAGATTGTATGTCTGTATTGGAAGAGATCATAATGACTTTTGATCTTTTGTTTTGCAGGAGGATACTGTCTAAAATATCCAAGCCCGACATATACGGTACATTGATATCAAGTATATAGAGATCGTAGTGTTTATCCAGTGCATTCATGATCTCTTTGCCATTAAAAAAAGAGTCGACATGATGACCGTCCAACTCCAATACTTTTCTGATCGCTTTATTCAGTGCAATGTCATCTTCAAGTAATACTATATTCATAACAGGTATGATAGCATTATGACATGTCATCGGTATGACATTTGAAGATATAGTTGAAAGTCGTACCTTTTTCCGTATTGGAAGCCAGTCTTATCTCAATATGGAACTTCTTGGCAATATCCTTGATGATGCTGAGTCCAAGGCCATATCCTCCCACAGTGTTGTTTTCTCTGTAATATTTACGGAAGATCTTTCTTGTATCCTCTATCATTTCTCCCTGATTATGAAAAGAAAGTCTGTTATCTGTCAGTGCAATGTCAATATGACTTTCTGCAGCACTGTATTTGATGGCATTGGATAAATTGTTGTCAATGAACCGGGTCAGCTCTATCAGCGACATATCGACTTTACAGTGACTGTTGATCTCTGACCTTATCATTTTATTGTTGGCGAAAGCGATACTTTGAAAGAATGCTATGCGTTCTTTCAGTACTTTGGAGAGTTCAAGCGTTTCCACGGGGTAGGTCAACTGCTCTTTGTTGATGATGAAACTCATAGAGTTATAAGAGTGGTGAAGCAGTTTTAAGGCACTGTCTATCTCCTCACTGTACGTATCTTTCCCAAATTCCAGTTGGCGAAGTTCATTGTTCAGTGTGATCACACTGAGCGGGGTTTTGATCTCATGCATGGCACTCTGTACAAATTTGTCCTGATCTGACAACAGGGTTTCTTTCACACGTATTTTACTGATAAATAAAATTGCTATCACTCCCAGAATGGAGATAAGAAATATAAAAGTATTCAGTGTTTTCAAATTCTCATAAAGATCATTTTCATCGATCACGATGGTATAGATCACTTTTATATCTTCTTCAATAGGACTGCGTGTGGTCATATGTAACGCTTTGTAGTAGTGTCCGTCTTTGATATATGTTTCAATAAATATATCATTGTTCTTCAGTTTATTACTGAGTGTGATCGCTTTTTTTTCAGCGGCGATGATATCTTCAGAGGTACGTATGTAGGCGGGATCATCTTTGAACATGAGCTCATAGATAAAGCCTTCTGGACCAAAACTGAAAGCTTTGGCAGAGGTGACAATGGGGTTTTGTGTAATGAGCTTTAGCACTGCAGAAAGCTCTTCATGTACATTCTTATAGGTATAGCTTACTTCCAAAAGACCGATTTTTTCTTGACCGTTCCTGGAGAGGTAGGAATCTGTATAGCTTAAAAAGTTATTGGATTTCTTTTCACGTATCGGTGCAGAACAGCCGGTAATATTTTTTTCCCAGTGTCTGTCAAAGATCTCTTTTGCAAAACCAAGGTCAAACGCTTTGTCCATAGGATAGGTGGTATTTTGAATAATAAGGTTTTTATCTGCCACATAAATGTCATAGGGTTTGTCTTCATGACCTCGATTGATCTGCTGATGTATTTCGTCCAGAGAACCATTGAGGTCGTGTGTCATCATATAGTCATAGACTATTTTATGTTTTTTCAGAAGTATGGGTTTTTGAATATAATAACCATAGGACAATTTTGCCAAAAGGTCGGAAGTCTGACTTTTGATCTTGTAAAAAAGTATTTTCGTATCTTTTTCATGGTTGGAAAGAATGTTGTTATAAAGCAGTTTGTAGCCTGTGAAATCTATGACTAAAAAAACAATAAGAAGGATAAAAATAAGAGAAGAGAGTTTGATCTTTTTCACTGTGTATGATTCCTTTTTATCCTGATATGATAATTCTAGCCAATATACAATTAACAATCCATTTAAAGAGTTTTGCTATACTACCTCTTAATATCATATTTAGGATCTGTATATGCTTCAACTTGACAACTCTAACGCCAAATCTTGTTTTCCCAATGCCTTTGTCATTATTCTTTTGCCTCTGCTTTTTCTTGTAGCGCTTGTTCTGGGTTATGTCGGTATTATTCCTTTTAAAGTGGAGTTGCATACTTTGATCATCATCTCTTTTATTTTTGTGGTTTTCAGCTTTTTTGTAAGACACAATGCGAACTATGCCGCCTGCCATATGAGAGGGTCCTTTGGAAGAATGGAAGAGAGTCTGCAGACTGAACTCAGAGTGAATGCACTGACGATCATGGGAAAAACAAAATCCACCCTGCATGTCAAAGATTTCATGTCAGACTACTACAAAGATATCCGTAATGACAATTTTGCACGGGTGGCACCTTCTGTTTTTCCTATGCTGGGGATATTGGGAACATTCATTGCTATTGCCATTTCCATGCCGGACTTTACGGTAAAAGATCTTGATGCCCTTGATCAGGAGATATCGATACTCCTTTCAGGGATAGGTACAGCTTTTTATGCCTCCATTTACGGAATAGGGCTTTCACTGATCTGGACCTATTTTGAAAAAAGAGGAAGTACCAAGATCGACAAGAACCTGTATGATCTTGAACAGCTTTATGATGCACGTGTATGGAAAAGTGCAGAGCTCATCAAGCATGATCATATGCAGAGTGAACTCAAAGACCAGGAGATCGTTCAGACACTGAAAGAGACATTCAATATGGATTTCATTAAAGAGTTGAATGAACAGTA
>CAZCBU010000119.1:0-7074 GCA_964496995.1 uncultured Sulfurovum sp. | reverse complement strand
CTGATCTTGATCGCTTCCTGCATTGTTTATACGGAAAAAAAGACAGAGGCTAAACTCTTTGAATACTTGCCAAGCATTGTCATCATCTACTTTGTTGTTATGCTTTTTTCCACCTTTGGATTGTGGCAGAAAACAGACTCTGTTACAGCTGTCTACAAAGGAGTTAAAACCAACCTTTTACCTGCCATGATCTTTCTCATGCTCCTCTCTGCCGATATGCGGGAGATCTTGAAACTGGGCAAGAAGATGCTGCTCACATTCTTTCTTGCCTCCTCCAGTATAGCCCTGGGGTTCATAGGCATGTTCGCCCTCTTCCATACCTACTTTGGAGAAGAGTCATGGAAACCTTTTGCCGCACTCTCCGGTTCGTGGATGGGTGGAACCGCCAATATGGTCGCCATTCAGGGGGCACTCGATCTGCCTGACTCTGCTATGGGATACACTCTGCTCATCGACTCCATCGATTATGCCATCTGGGTCATGATACTGCTTGCACTGGTACCGTTTGCCAAAAAATTCAATCTCTGGAGTCAGGCAGATACTTCGGTCATAGATGAAGTTGGTGAGAGACTTGCCCTGAAGGAAAATGCTAAAAAACCGGTAAGTTTCAGTTCTGTTTTGCTGCTTACCGGTATTGCTGCTGTTGTCTCATTAAGCTCACAATATCTTGCAGCCTTTTTTCCCACAACATCATTTTTGACGACAACTACCTGGATCGTCATCATTGCAACATTTTCAGGTATTCTTTTTGCTATGACACCATTAGCAAAAGTTTCAGGTGCCTCTCTGTTGGCAAATATGATGCTCTATCTCATTGTTGCACTCATTGCATCAAGAGCAAACTTCTCTGAACTTACAGAAGCACCTCTGTATATATTTGCCGGTTTTGTGATCATACTCATACATGTCAGCATTATGGTGATCTTTGCAAAAATATTCAAGCTGGATCTTTTTTCTCTGGGTGTGGCTTCTCTGGCCAATATAGGTGGTGTTGCTTCTGCCCCTATTTTGGCTTCAGCCTATTCCAAAGCACTGATCCCCATTGGTGTATTGATGGCAATGATGGGTTACATTCTCGGAACATTCGGTGGGTTAATGGTAGGAAAAGTTTTGGAAATAATTGCAGGACAGTAGCCTCACACAGAGTATGTGAGGAAAAAGAAAGGTTTGTTACCGTCTGACTCTGACAGCCGGCCTGGACGCTCTGCTGTAATTGGATCTGTTATATGATCTACTACTCCTGTTATAATTTGTCCTATTGTATGACCTGTTTCTGTTGTAATTGGATCGGTTATTCCTGTTGTAGTTTGATCTGTTGTAATTGGATCGATTGTTCCTATTATAGTTAGAAGACCTGTTGCCTCTGTACCTGTTGTAGTCGTTTCTGTTTCTATAATATCCGTAGCGTCCGGACTGGGCTCTGTATCTACGTCCATTATAATATCTATAGCCGTTATTGTAGTAGTGCCCATGTCTGTATCTGTGCCCATGATAGTGATAATATCCGCCACTATAATAACCACCGTAATAGTATCTTCCACCATAGTAGTAGTACGGTCTGTCATAATAGTATGGATATGAGTATGAAGCAAGTGCCATGCCACCTACTGCACCTATTGCAACACCGGAAGCCAAGGCTTGTTCTTCAGGTGTACATCCGGTAAATATAAGGGTAGAGGTCATTGCACCGATAAGTGTCAATTTTTTAAATTTATTTGTTATCATCCTAATTCCTTTTTTCACATACGCTTATAGTATGAAAAAAAAGTGTAGTAACTGTGTGGATGAAGTGAAATATATTTCCCGGATATCTGTCCGGGAAATAGAGTTAAGAGATATTGATCTTTATCTCTCCGTTCTGGACATCAAATTCAACATTTGCGCCTTCAACGACTTTGTCCTCAAGTATGAGTTCGGCAAGTCTGTCTTCTACCACTTCATACAGTGCTCTTTTCAGAGGACGAGCTCCATAAACCGGATCAAATCCGGCTTCGGCAATGTATGCTTTTGCAGCAGGGGTCAAAGAGATCGTAATATCTCTCTCTGCCAATTTAGACTGAATACTCTTAAAGAGAATATCCACAATGCTTGTAATAGCTTCAAGATCCAGAGGATTGAATATCACAATATCATCCAGACGGTTCAGGAACTCCGGTTTAAAGCTTCGTTTTAACTCTTCGTTAACTGCTGTCCGACGATCTTCTGGGTCTTTGAACTCCATGATCTTGTCTGAAGCAATGTTCGATGTCATAATGATGATCGTATTTTTAAAATCTACGGTCACACCTTTATTGTCCGTCAAACGTCCGTCATCAAGCACCTGAAGCAGTGTATTGAACACATCCGGGTGCGCTTTTTCGATCTCATCGAAAAGGACGACTGAGTATGGTTTACGACGTACAGCTTCTGTTAACTGTCCACCTTCATCATATCCGACATATCCCGGAGGTGCACCGACGAGTCTGGAAGCAGCATGTTTTTCCATATATTCGGACATATCAATACGTATGAGTGACTTCTCAGAGTCGAACAGGAACTTCGCAAGTGTCTTGGCAACCTGTGTCTTACCAACCCCTGTCGGTCCAAGGAACATAAATGACCCGATAGGTCTGTTCACATCAGACAATCCTGCTTTGTTACGCTTGATAGCTCTTGCAACAGCTTTAAGCGCTTCTTCCTGACCAACGACCTCTTCTTTCAGGATGCTTTCAATTGCAAGAATTTTCTCTTTCTCGCCCTGAAGCATTTTATTCACAGAGATCCCGGTCCAGCGGCTGACGATACTTGCGATCATCTCTTCATCTACAGAGTTTTTAAGCAGTGTACCTTCAGACATCATCTGTGTCCACTTCTCTTCCAACGCTTTGAGTTTTTCCTGTTCTGCAGGGATCTGACCATACTCGATCTCGGCTGCTTTGTTAAAGTCACCTTCGCGTTTTACCTGCTCTGCTTTATTCTTGAGGGATTCTATCGTTGATTTGATCTCAGCGATCTGGTTGAAGACCTCTTTTTCATTGTCAAACTGATTCTGCAGTGAGACCCTTTTCTCTTCAAGATCCGCCAACTCTTTCTCTATCTCCTCAAGACGGGCATCATTTTTAGTACCCTCTTCCATTTTCAAGGCTTCTTTTTCTACCTGTAGTGTAGAGATCTCACGTTTTGCCTTGGAAAGGTCGGTCGGTTCAGATTCGATCTGCATTTTCAACTCAGCCGCAGCCTCATCAATGAGGTCGATCGCTTTATCCGGCAAAAACCTGTCCGTAATGTAACGGTCAGAAAGTTTTGCTGCTGCCACCAGTGCTGCATCCGTAATGGTCACATTGTGGTGTGCCTCAAGTCTGTCTTTGATCCCTCTGAGTATCTGTAAAGCCTCATTGATGCTTGGTTCATCTACTTTTACCGGCTGGAAACGTCTCTGAAGTGCTGTATCTTTCTCAAAATACTTTCTGTATTCTTTGAGTGTTGTTGCACCGATGGTATGTAACTCACCCCGTGCCAATGCCGGCTTCAGAATGTTTGCAGCATCATTTCCACCCTCTGAAGCTCCTGCACCTACAATGGTGTGGATCTCATCAATGAACAAGATGATATTTGCAGACTCTTTTACTTCATCTATAACTGCTTTAAGACGCTCTTCGAATTCACCTCTGTACTTTGCACCGGCGATCAGTCTGTTCATATCCAGTGAGATCACTTTCATGTTCTGAAGACTCAAAGGAACTTCTTTATTGACTATACGCTGTGCAAGCCCTTCAACAATGGCTGTTTTACCGGTTCCCGGTTCACCTATGAGGATCGGATTATTCTTGGTCTTACGGATCAGGATCTGCATCATACGCTGTACTTCTTCATCTCTGCCGATCACAGGATCCAATTCACCATCCAAAGCTTTCTGGTTCAGATCAATTCCATACTGTGACAACGCTTCAAGCGTTTCATCCCCTGACTGTGAATCGATCTGTTTACCACCACGGATCGACTCCAGTGTTTTCTTGAACTCGGAAATATCCAGGTATTTTCCTAAAATATCTTTGATAAATCCTTCCTCTGCATTGGCAAGCAGCCATGTATCTACAGCAAGATACTGGTCACCGTTCGCAGCCATGACACCTTCTGCTTTCTGTAATGAACGCACAAGATTCTGCCCAAGTTTGATATTTTCCTTTGTGACAGAAGAGACTGCCGGCAGCTTATTGGCTACGGACTTTGCTTCCAGTTCTATGGCAGCTTTATCGACATTCATCTTATTGAGTGCCTGATGTAAGATCGAACTGCTGTTTGTCAACAATGCCCAAATAAGATGGATAGGCTCAACTTCCTGATTTTTATTATGTAGCGCAAGTGATACCCCTGACTCTATAGTACCCTGCATTTGATTGGTCAATTTTTCTAATATGCTCATGAAAAACTCCTTGAATTATTTTAAATATGGGTTATTATACAACTTTAGTCACTTCTTGTCAAGTTTCCTTATACAATTTGTTTAGATATGTAAATAATAACTTGTTAAACATGTGCCTGTGCTTTTTCCAAAACTTTGTTATAATGCAAAAAAACTTAGGAATGATTATGAAAAAAACACTTATTTCACTCTCTTTGATCGCTTTGCTCTCTGTACCTGCATTGGCGGATGAGATGGACCCGTCTGACCTCTTTGAATATATGAAAACCGCCCTTAAAGGTGAGTGGAAACTCTCTCCTGAATATAAGCAGATAGATACGACCGGTGCCTATAAAAACCCTCTGGTCTATCCGCTGGTAGGAACGGATGCTACAGCAGTTGCATACAAGTTCATAGGATTTGGTTCAACCCTTCAGGAAGACCTCTTGCCAGATACAAAAAAACAGATGGTCACCATGTATCACTGTAATGATGTGGTGGATTGTACACAGGTTTTGGCAACACACTACTGTACAAAAATGAATCAGCCGCAATTTATAGCTGATCTGAAGAACTCTACAAAAGAGAAGATCATTTTCAACTGTAATATGGAAACAACACTTTGCAGATCAAATGATGACCATATTCATAAGATCATTATGGAATTCTCCAATGAGGGAGAGCATTTGAAAACATCTTATTTGGGATGGACAGACCAGAAACCCAACAAGAAAAACTCTATTTATCATTTTGATAAAAAATAGCCTTTTGGCACATTGTCTCTACGGGGTAAAACATATTTGGATCCCGGGGCATATTTAACTTACATTTACCCTACCCAACTATACTCTTAAAAAAGCAACCTCTTATTGATATTTCAATAAAATTATAAACTAATTCTCAGGAGTACAATTATCCATGATCAAAAAAAGTAAAAAAGTTATTATTGCGGGCCTGGTCTCCACTGTAACTGCTGCCTATCTGTTCGGCTCTTTTGCACAGGCCAAAGACAGTAACAAACCTTCACAGTCCACACCCAAAGACAAATTGGAAGCCTATATTAAATTCACACAAATATTGAATCTTATAGAAAAAGAGTATGTGGATGATGTCAATACCACAGAACTGGTGGACAAAGCACTGAAAGGCCTGATGACGAACCTGGATGCGCACTCTACTTATATGGATAAAAAATCCTATAAAGAACTTTCCGTTCAGACCAAAGGCGAATTCGGTGGACTGGGGATCTCTGTCGGAATGAAAGACGGTGTACTTACCGTGATCGCACCGCTTGACGGTACACCTGCATTTAAAGCAGGTATCAAAGCCGGAGACATCATTTTAAAGATAGATGACAAAGCCACACTGGGTATGACCATCGATGAATCCGTGAAGATCATGCGTGGAAAACCAAAAACAGATATTCTTCTTACGATCATCAGAAAAAATGAGCCCAAACCTCTTGAAATAAAAATTACCAGAGATATTATCAAGATTCAATCTGTCTATGGCAAAAATATTAAAAATTATGATGATTCCCTCTATATTCATGTCACCTCTTTTGACCAGAAAGTAGTAGAAGGTGTTAAAAAAGCTATCAAAGACCACAACAACACCCAGGGAATCGTTCTTGACCTTCGTAACAACCCCGGAGGACTTTTGGACCAGGCCATCGGTCTGGTAGATCTTTTTGTTGACAAAGGTGTGATCGTCAGTCAAAAAGGAAAAAGTAAATTTGAAAATGTCGAATATGAAGCAACCAAAAAGAACACTGACCTTGAAACACCTATTGTAGTACTTGTCAACGGAGGATCTGCTTCTGCATCCGAGATCGTCGCAGGTGCCCTTCAGGATTTCAACCGTTCTATTGTTGTAGGTGAAAAGACCTTCGGAAAAGGGTCGGTACAGATCGTAATGCCTATAGGTAAAGATGAAGCACTTAAACTGACTGTTGCACGCTATTATCTGCCAAGCGGAAGAACTATTCAGGCGGAGGGTGTCACTCCTGATATACCGGTACATTTTGCAAAAGTGGAATATCTGGATGATCCTATCTCACTTAAAGAGAAAGATCTGAAAAAGCACTTGCAGAGTGAGCTTGACAAGATCGACAGCAATAAAACGAAACCTAAAAAGATCGATGCTAAAGACCTTAACATTTCAGAAGAGAACAATACAACGATCAACAAAACTTTGATCACAGAAGAGCAGCTTGAAAAAGATAACCAGCTTAAAAGTGCCGTAGACATTCTCAAAGCACTCATCATTACGAACAAAGGAAAAAAATAATGGCAACAGACACGCTTGTAAAACAGGATTTGGTTTATGAAGGGAAAGCAAAGAAGATCTGGACCACAGAATATCCTGAACTCTACATCTCTGAATTCAAAGATGACCTGACAGCATTCAATGGTGAAAAAAAGTCCAGTGAAGAAGGCAAAGGTGCTCTTAACAACGAGATCTCGACAGAACTGTTCAAATACCTCAATGAAAAAGGTATCCCTACGCACTTCGTGGAAATGCTGGATGAGAACCATATGCTTCATAAAAAAGCGGAAGTGATCTACATAGAAGTGATCGTAAGAAACATCGCAACCGGGTCTTTGAGCAAAAACCTCGGTATTCCGGATAAAACAGTCTTGCCGTTCACCCTTGTGGAATTTGACTATAAGAATGATGAACTTGGTGACCCG
>CAZCBU010000118.1:0-2921 GCA_964496995.1 uncultured Sulfurovum sp. | reverse complement strand
CTTGGTCTGCATGATCATAAAATTGAAGCTGACCTTAGAACAGACCCCCTGAATGGAGATCAGAAAAAAGTGCTCTATATCATAGGTGCATTGATCTTCCTTCTTTTAATAAATGCACCTATCAAACCCTACTACAATGGTCTTGGATTGAGCGAACCTGGCATATTGCTTTCTGCCGGCCTACTGCTTTTTGCACCACCTTTCAGCATTTTGAACTGGATGGATGACAAAGACAACATCCCCTACCGCATCATGTTCCTTTTTGGTGCCGGTTTTGCCATAGCCAATGCGTTTACGGAAACGGGTATGGCAGGAGAGATCGCTTCACACCTTATTGCTTTTTCAGATATGCCTCTTCTTGTCTTTTTGATCATCATTGCCACCATGGTAACCTTTACCACAGAAATAACCAGCAATACGGCACTGATCTCCATCATGCTTCCTATCTTGTACAAAGTAGCAGAGCAGACAGGCATCGATGCCACCCTTATCATGATGGTCGCTACCATCTGTGCTTCCTACGCCTTCATGCTCCCTATCGCCACCCCACCAAATGCCATCGCTATGAGTTCCGGTGTCATTTCCATCAAAACCATGGCGACCTACGGATTCGTCTTCAACATTGTAGGTATCATACTCATTGTAGCTGTAGCAAAAACATTGTGGATAGGATTGATTTAATGAAAATAAGAGTCTATTACGAAGACACAGATGCCGGTGGCATCGTCTACCATACCCGGTACATCAATTTCTGTGAGAGAGCACGTTCTGAGATATTTTTTGAAAGAGAGATAATGCCGTCGGAAGGGGATGATAGTGGCTTTGTGGTGCGACATATTGATGCTGATTTTCTGGCAACATCCAAGTTGGGAGATCTGCTGCGTGTGGATTCGAAGATAGAGACTGTAAAAAGTTCATCGATGACCCTTTTGCAGGAAGTATGGAGAGGAGAGATAAAGGTTTTCTCCATGAAAGTACTTCTGGTCTATATAGAGAGGGGGAGACCGCGGCGGATCCCAAAAACATTCATTGAGATCTTTGATACACTCTAACCCGGTTTCCAACATTTATTTAACCTTGTTTTGACAGGAAACAGCTATAATTTTGGGATGAAATCACACCCGATATTTACACTATTCCTACTGCCTCTCATAACGCTTGTTTTCACTCTATCCGGACTGCATGCCCAGAAATACAATCCATGGATGGACAAGCAGATCACACTGATCACAAAAAGTATGGACAAGAACCTGACCCGTGAACAGATAAATAAGCTGATACAGTTGCGTGAAACACATTATCAGCAAGCCATTGAATTTATCTTACTCAATAAACATATTCTCCAGGATCTGGGGAAAGAGTACAGCACAAAGGTTTTTCATTTAAAAAAGATCATTGCTATCAACAAAGAGCATAACAACAGTCAGCACGTGATTCAGGAGGAGATACAACTCAAGTCTTATCAGCTGCTTCATATTCAAAATGATATGCTGCAAAAGATATTTCGTGCACTTGCCAGTGACAACATTGAGACTTTTGAGAAGAAGATGCATGAAGTCTTCATAAAGAGTCAAAAGAAGATCAATGCACTGGGAGAGCAGGACTCAAGCTACCGTGCCATACTGGCTTCAACGACGGATAAACCTGTCGTCAGGGAGATAAAACAGACGATCAAAGAGTATTTTGCGATCAAAGAGATCAATGCAGATATTTTGCGTTACTTCTCAAACGATCAGGAAAGGATCTACAGACTTTACAAATATGACCGTTACCATATTTTAAAACCCATACTTTATGCTGATCATTTGGAAAAAGGAAATGCTTTTAACAAAGTACTGGCCTCTTACGGATTGAGCATAGGCAAACTGCTTCTGATGCTGCTGGTCACGCTGGTCATATTTTTCATCCGGAAAGTCTTACTGAATATCATTGAAAAGATCTTACTGCGTTCAAAATATATTGGTCAGTATACACAGGCGGTCATGAATGACATACGTACCCCGATCGCCGGGCTTCTGATCTTGATCAACATACATCTTGTGATATATATCTTTCACAATTTAAGCACGAATGTAGAGTGGTCTAGATTTTTCAATATTCTGTATACCCTCTTTTCAACCTATATACTTTACCGTTTACTCAACAGTATCGCCAGTATCAAGATGGAAAAGATGACCCATTCAAAACGTAAAGTCAAAGATGAGCTTCTGAATATCACAGTAAAGATACTCAATTTCATTATTGTGATACTTGGCATACTTGTTGCCTTGCATTTTACGGGACTCAATCTCACCGCCATACTCTCAGGACTGGGGATCGGTGGTTTTGCGGTTGCGTTGGCGGCAAGGGAGAGTCTGGCAAACTTCTTCGGTACCCTCTCCATTTTAATGAGCAACATCTACTCTCAGGGAGACTGGATCAATGTAGACGGTAAAGAGGGGCATGTCGTGGAGATAGGACTGCGTGTTACGACCATACGTACTTTTGACAATGCACTCATTGCCATACCGAACGCGACCATTGCCAGTGCAGATGTCAAGAACTGGAGCAGAAGGGTTGTCGGTAGACGCATAAAAATGACTCTTTCTCTTAAATACAGTTCAAAACGTGAAGACTTGAAAAATGCCATTGATGAGATACGTGTGATGCTCAAAGAGCACCCCGGTATTGCCACCGATAAGACCAAATACCAAGACCGTGACAAAAAGAGTGCGAAGCTGGTCTCCAAAGAGGATGAACTCGGAGTGAAACGTACCCTGCTGGTCTACCTGGATGCTTTGTCAGATTCAAGCATAGACATTCTGGTCTATACCTTTACCAAATCCACGGTATGGAGTGAGTGGCTGGCAACAAAAGAAGATGTGATCCTTAAAATAATGGAGATCATTGAGAAGAACCATTTGGAATTTGCTTTCAAGACC
>CAZCBU010000117.1:0-6561 GCA_964496995.1 uncultured Sulfurovum sp. | reverse complement strand
GCAGCTTAACGGTACGGAGGGGATGATCTATATGGAATCTTCCTCTTCTTCGGACGGTACTTCTACAATAAAAGTCTATTTTGATCTCTCCCGTGATCTTGATATGGCGACGGTAGATGTTCAGAACCGTGTAGCGTTGGCAATGCCTACTTTGCCGGATGCAGTGAAACAAAAAGGGGTCAGTACCAAAAAACTCTCCTCTTCGATGCTTCAAATGATCTCTGTACAGTCCAGTAACACAAGGCATGATGCACTCTTTCTCTCGAATTTTGCTTCATTGAATATTGTAGATGAACTCAAACGTATCGACGGGGTCTCCGATGTGGTCAATTTTGGTGAGCGCCGTTATGCCATGCGTATCTGGCTTAACCCAGACAAACTCTCGGCATTTTCTGTGACGCTTAATGAAGTGACACAGGCGATAAAAGAGCAGAACCTTCAGATATCATTAGGGACCATCGGGGATACGGCACTTTCCAAGCAGAGTAAGTACCAATATACCCTTGTGGCAAAGACACGCCTGAGTTCTGCCGAAGAGTTTGAAAAGATCATTATTCGTGAAAATGAAGATGGGTCAAAGATCTATCTTAGAGATATATCCAGAGTTGAGTTGGGTTCGGAGAGCTATATCAGCTCCGCACGGCTCAATGGACAACCGAGTGCGCAGCTGGGTATTTTTCAGCTTCCTGATGCAAATGCACTTTCAGTGGCACAAAAGGTGAAGGCAAAGTTGGAAGCATTGCAAAAAATATTCCCAAAAGAGATAAAACTTGCCGCGACATACGATACGACAAAGTTTGTTGAAGTTTCCATAGAGGAAGTGGTGCAGACACTCTTTGAAGCGCTTTTACTGGTACTGCTTGTGGTCTATCTCTTTTTGCAATCGTTCAGAGCGACCATCATACCTGCTGTGGCAATTCCGGTTTCTCTCATCGGTACCTTTGCCTTTCTGCTTATTGCGGGATTCAGCATCAATACCTTGACCCTTTTTGGGCTTATTCTTGCTATTGGGATCGTGGTGGATGATGCCATTCTGGTAGTGGAGAATGTAGAGGCGAATCTACATAAACATCCCGGTATGACGGTGAAAGAAGCGACCATTACTGCCATGAAAGAGATCTTTGCCCCGATCGTTTCTACAACACTGGTACTGTTGGCTGTTTTTGTACCGGTAACCTTCATCCCCGGTATTTCAGGGGCACTCTATCAGCAGTTCGCGATGACCATCTCTTTTTCTGTACTCATCTCATCTATTGTGGCATTGACACTTTCCCCGGCGTTGGCAGCCATGATCCTGCGTGAACATGAGGGGGAGAAAAATCTCTTCTTCCGTACCTTTAACCGTGGTCTGGATGCACTCAAATCAGGCTATGAAAAAATGCTGCACTGGCTCATCAAAGGGTGGGTTGCAGTACTTCTTGTCTATGTCCTTCTACTGGGTGCGACCTTTGGCGCATTTAAACTGCTTCCGACAGGGTTTCTTCCCGATGAAGATCAGGGTACGCTGATCGCTTCAGTGGCACTGCAGCCCGGAACGGTACTGAAAAATCTTGAAGCTGCAACACAGAAGATCGTAAAGATCCTTAAAAAGACAAAAGGGGTGCATGATGTGGTGAGTATCAACGGCTTCAATACCATTACCGGGGTTGCCGATTCATCGAATGCCACACTCTATATTATTCTGGATGACTGGGATCAGCGTACAACGGTAGAGACTTCCGTGCCTTCACTCATCGCTACCTTGCAGAAAAAGATCAATGCTGAGGTAAAAGAGGCCCAAACACGGATCTTCGGGGCACCTTCCATCCCCGGTATCTCTGCGATCGGCGGATTTGAATTCAAACTGCAGAACCTCAGAAATATGCCTATGAAAACCTTCGAAAAGCAGGCACATGACTTTATTGCAAAATTGAAAGCAGATGAGCGTATCATGATGGCATACACGATGTTCAATGCCAATTATCCGCAGCTCTATGTAGATATTGACCGGGACAAGGTCTTTTCCCTTGGACTCAAACTCAACGATGTCTTTTCTGTGCTGCAAACCTATTTGGGGTCTTTGTATGTCAATGATTTTAACAAGTTTGGAAAAACGTATCGTGTTTTTTTACAGGCTGACCCGATGTACAGGACCATGAAACACGATATTACCTCCTTCTTTGTGAAGAATAACAAAGGAGAGATGATCCCGCTCTCTACCATTGCCAAGATCAAAAATACCATCGGTCCCAATGTTATTACCCGCTTCAATGCCTATCAGTCCATTGCCGTCAACGGTGTACACAATGTCAAAGGCGGCTTCTCTTCTGCAGATGCCATTACTGCTATTGAGGAGCTTGCAAAAAAATATCTACCTCCTGAGATCGGGTATGAATATTCCGGAATCACACTGCAGGAGAAGCAGGCAGGGAATGCGGCCGTATTTATCTTTATGCTGTCTCTGCTTATGGTCTTTTTATTCCTGTCGGCACAGTATGAGAGCTGGTTGACACCGTTGATGGTGATGCTGCCGATCCCTGTGGTCATGTTCGGTGCACTGGGGTTCAATATGATGGCAGGACTGCTCAATGATATCTATACACAGATAGGCCTTGTTCTTCTTATAGGTATGTCGAGTAAAAATGCTATTCTTATCATCGAGTTCGCCAAAGAGCTCAAAGCTGACGGTATGGCTATTGTAGAGGCAGCTGTTCAAGCTTCCATTCTCAGACTGCGTGCCATTTTGATGACTGTTTTTGCCTTTCTTCTTGGTATTCTGCCTTTGGTATTTGCTTCAGGTGCAGGTGCTGCTTCAAGACAGTCTTTGGGAACGGCAGTCTTTGGAGGGATGCTAATGTCAACCATATTGACATTTTTGTTGACACCGATACTTTTTGTGGTACTTGAACGCATGAAAGAACGCTTCACGAAGGAGAAAAAATGAAGATAAAATATTGGCTTAAAGGAATATTACTTTTCTCTTCTTTCTTTACTTTGTCGCTACAGGCAGGACAACATACTTTGACGATCAATGAGATCATAGAACTTACTTTAAAACACAGTCCGGACATTGACAGCAGCCGTTTTGATTTTGAAGCGGCAAAACAACGCACCAGATCGGCAGAAGGCTTTTATCTCCCTTCTGTAGATCTGAGTGCAAATGCAGGTAAGCAGCATAACGGATTTCAGAGTAATAGCATAAATACTGATCTTCTGATGGGCACACTGGGTGCTTCACAACTTTTGTATGATTTTGGCAAGACCAGCGGTTTTGTAGGCAGTACCAAAGAGGAGGCTTTGACATACAAGGCACAAATGGAGCAGATCATTTCAGACAAGATCTATGATGTTAAAAAAGCCTATTATGATATTTTAAAAGCCAAAAGCATTATTGATGTACAGTATAAAAATGTCGAACTTCAGGCGCAGCAGCTGAACCGTGCACAGAAATACCTGCTTTCAGGGATCAAAACGATCATTGATGTCTCCGATGCGCAGGTACAGGTCGAACAGGCAAAACTTGATCTTGAAAATGCCAAATATGATCTTGAACTGCGAAGAGCAATACTGGAAGAGTTAATAGGTCTTGTACCGTATAACGGAAACTATAGCTTGTATAGTAAAAAACTGTCTCTGCCTAATCTAAGCCGAAATCTGCCATCTCTGCACATCTCTTTGGGAAAGTTGGAATCTTTTGCCTATACCCACCGTTATGCCATGCAGAGTACGATCCATAATATTCGCGGGGCTCAGTCCAATGTAGAAAGTTCCAAAGGGGACTATTATCCAACACTCTCTGTGGGTGCAAACTATACGGCACAGCATGTGGATGACAGTGCAGGACTACCATTACCTGAAAGACAGGGCCAGATAGCCGTACAGATGAACTGGAATCTTTTCTCCGGTTATCAGACCGATGCCAAAGTACAGGAAGCTAAAATAGCAGTATTGAAAGCCTCTTCTCAACAACAGGCGGTAAAGTTGGCGATCAAACGTCAGGTGGTCGACTCTTACATTGGTGTACGTAGAAGTAAGAAAAATGTCGATCTTTCGGAAAGTATTGCAAAAGCCAGTCTTAAAAAGTTCGATCAGGCACAGAAACGCTATGAAAATGACCTCTCGGATTATGTGGAACTTCAGGATGCCCAACAGGGATACATTCAGGCTTTATCCGATCTGGTCACAGCGTATTATGACTACTATATTTCTTTGGCACAGTTAGACCACTCTATAGGCAGATAAAAGTAGGGTCGGTAAACTGACCCTACGGAGCATAATAGAGAGATAGTGTTTGTAATTTATTTTGGATTGATTTTTGAATAAAAAAGAAGATTTTGTTGGTGACCCCTAGGAGACTCGAACTCCTGTAACATGGATGAAAACCATGGATCCTAACCGCTAGACGAAGGGGCCAACAAAATTAAAAAAAGTTTTACAAGCAACAAATGGTGACCCCTAGGAGACTCGAACTCCTGTAACATGGATGAAAACCATGGATCCTAACCGCTAGACGAAGGGGCCATTCACAACTTGTGGACGAAATTATATAGACAGGGTGCTTAATTTTCTCTTAAAGAGTGTATAATTTTCTAAAAAATTGAAAGAGTTCAAAATGTATCGTAAAATCGTATTCCCAATACTTGGGCTGATCTTCTTTTTGTCTGCTTGCGGCAGCCAACCTTATCTTAAAGAGAACAGTGCTTTTATCGTTTTTAAAACACCCAGTTTCAAATATGCAGATATGGGTTTCATCTATGAGAACAGCTCTGAAGTGAAAGCGGAGATCTACGGCTCCGGACAGGCTTTGATGTCTTTGACGATCTCTGGAGATTCTGTCTGTATGAGCCTTTTTGCCTGCATGTCCAGGAAAAAATTCAATCAACAGGTATTGAGTGCAGCCTATCCGGATACGATCCTGGAACATATTTTCAGGGGAAAACCTCTCTTTTCCGGTCAGAATTTGAAGAAAACCCGTAACGGCTTTACACAAAATATTGTAAATCAAAATAAATATAACATACATTATACTGTTTTAAATAATGAGATAATTTTTCGTGATACAATCAATAAAATACTTGTAAAAGTGAAAAAACAATAACAAGAATAGACAAGGAAGAAAATGAAATTTGTAGGAGCGCATGTGAGTGCCAGTGGTGGCGTTGACAATGCACCATTGAATGCGATGGCTATTGGAGCAAAAGCATTTGCTGTTTTTACGAAAAACCAGAGACAATGGGTAGCAAAACCGCTGGAAACAAAGACCATTGACGCTTTCCATAAAAATATGGAGTTGGCCGGTATCCTGCCCAAGCATGTGTTACCCCATGATTCTTACCTGATCAATCTCGGGCATCCTGAAGTGGAAAAACTTGAAAAGTCACGTGATGCCTTTATTGATGAGTTGGAACGATGCCGACTGCTTGGACTGGATAAACTCAATTTTCATCCGGGATCACATCTGGTAAAGATCCCTAAAAAAGACCCTGAATATATGGATAAATTAATGTCTGCAGAACTACACTGTCTGGATGTCATTGCTGATTCCATGAATCTTGCCATTGAAGCGACCAAAGATTCCAATGTAAAACTGATCATAGAAAATACAGCAGGACAGGGCTCAAACCTTGGATACAAGTTTGAACATTTGGGTTATATTATCGATAAGATCGAAGATAAAAGCCGGGTAGGGGTCTGTTTAGATACCTGTCACACATTTACAGCCGGTTATGACCTGCGTACCAGAGAGGCGTATGATCAGACCATGGATGAATTTGAGAAAATTGTAGGTTCCAAGTATCTGATGGGTATGCATATTAATGATTCCAAACCCAAATTGGGTTCGAGAGTGGACAGACATCAGTCTTTGGGGCAGGGAGAAATAGGCTGGGATGCATTCAGGTTCATCATGAATGACCCGCGTATGGATGATATCCCTCTTGTACTTGAAACCATTGATGAAACGATCTGGGCAGAGGAGATCAAAGCACTGTATGCATTGATCGAAGAGTAGTAAGTTGTTCTGAACTTGAGTTATGATCTTACGAGATCTTAACTCAAGTTCAGAAAACAAGAACTTTTAAAACAAGGAGAAAATCATGAAAACAATCGTAAAAGGTTTGGCACTGAGTGCCATCGCATCTTCAGTCGTAATGGCAGGGGGATATAAGATCCCTGAACAATCACTCAACTCAATGGCATTGGGTGCAGCGTATGTGGCACATACAACTGGGGCAGACACTTCATATTTTAACCCGGCAAATATGGCATTTATGGGTGAGAAGCAGTATATAGAGGGTGCATTGACTTTGGCACATCTTCCTTCTCAAAGCTATTATGGTCAATTTGACTCTGAAGAAGAGAATATTGTGATTCCAAATTTCCACTATGTCTCTGCACCTATGGGTAACTTTAGATGGGGTGTGAGTATGACTGCACCTGCTGGTTTGACAAAAAGATGGGAAAAAAATCCAGGTGCAGCAATAGCAGAAGAATTTACACTTAAAAATGTTGAACTAAATCCTACTATAGCATATAAAATAAATGAACAGTTTAGTGTAGGTGGTGGATTAAGAATAGTATATA
>CAZCBU010000116.1:0-6374 GCA_964496995.1 uncultured Sulfurovum sp. | reverse complement strand
GTCTCTGTTCCTTCTATATGATGTTTGGAAAAGAAGAGTCTGAACATGGCAAAAACAAGTAACCCAAGGAATAGGAACTGCAAGACTGTATCAGAGACAAGATGGGTCACTTTCCACCGATGAACCCACCGACAAAACCACCGATACCGACAAAGATCCCTTCACCAATAATAAGAGTGCCCTTTTTATGATTCAGATAAGAACCAAAAACCGAAGAGAAGACCATTTGGATAATGGAGATACCAATGGCATCCTTAATTCCGAAGCCAATTGCCAGTAGTACCGGTACAAGGATCATCCCTCCGCCAATACCAAAAAAACCTGCCATGGCACCAATAAAGATACCAACAAGTGAGAGTTCTATAAACATAAACGGTACTCCAAAAATAGAAACAAGCTATTCAGTCAATTCAGTAAGTATATCAGACATCATTTCTTGTGTCTTTTTAACTTCAGCTATGACCTCTTTGTCTGTGATACCCAGGTCATCGATCCAGTTGTCAATAGACGGATAGCTGATATGTACTGTATCATCACCCTTCTTTTTGTAAATTGCCAATGAAAAAGGTGCGTATGAACCGGCATCCGGATGATCTTTTGATACAGGGAAGATCACATTGAATCGAATGATCGAATAGGTATCGTAAAAATCATAGTCTCCATTCTCTTTAAAGACATCTTCCTGGAGTTTATACAATTTTGGTACCAGGAAACCTACCGGCCCGATTTCTCCTGCAAACTCCTCTTCAAAAGATTCTTTTGCATCGATATATGTCATATCGTCTTCAAGTTCAAACTCTGTTGTAAAATTCGTAGTTAACGGCTTGTCTGAAGATGCAGCACTCTTGCCTTTTGGTAAATATTTACCGTTTGGCAATGCTTTATGAAGTGCAGCATCCAACAATTTGGCATATGCAACAAGATCAGGATCTGTGACAGGGATTTGTGTAATTCTTGCCATACCTTCTAAAGATAGAGTTGATATATTGATCGTATTTTTTGCATCATCTGAATAGATCGACATAGACAATGGTGTGATCAACCCGATACTTGGATATTTTTTAGCCAATTTGGTAACAGCATCATTGTTACGGAAGATCGCCAGGTTGTAAGATTTATGATGTACTTTTTTATATCTTTTTTCAAAAATAGAGTTCATATTGTTATTGACATCAACTTGCATACCACTTTCGTTAAATGCTTTTTCCACACTTTTAGCAGTGATCTTACCATCTGTATTATTTACAGAAAATACTTGATTATTTGCTGTGCTTGCGAAAACCTCGCCCATACCTATGAGTAAAAACAGACCTATAAAAACCATTGAAAACTTTTTCATTGTTATCCTTTAAATATATGTGGTCATATTTTACAGCAAGAAACTTATTCTTTGTATAGGTTATTAAATATACATAAACTGTGACAGGAAGATAATGGTAAGTACAAAGGCAAAAGGCAGTACATGGCTTTTAAAGACAAAAGGCTGAATACCAAAGTAGACCTGCAATCCGCCTCTCAGGCCAAGCCAGATACCCAAAAATGCTTTGAGTCCCAAAAGCATTTGAAAACGGCTCAAGCCATCCGGACCTATGGGACCATACACCTGTGAAATAAGGTAGAGTCCGGTTACGACCGCCACAATAAGTGACGGCGGCACTACTTTACGTACATACTTCATAAAGGATTCACGGATCTCTTTATGTTCTTCTTCAGAGAATGATCTTTTGATCTTGGTTAAAAAGAGGTTATCTGTAATAAGAAAACCTCCGTAGATAAATGCTGCAAAAATATGGATGGTTTTGATCAATACAAAAAACATTGTTACCTCAATATG
Source organism: uncultured Sulfurovum sp. (assembly GCA_964496995.1). Classification (GTDB taxonomy): domain Bacteria; phylum Campylobacterota; class Campylobacteria; order Campylobacterales; family Sulfurovaceae; genus Sulfurovum. The sequence continues at coordinate 4,540 of CAZCBU010000116.1, read as the reverse complement.
TGATTTTTATGGGATTATAGTATAAATTCTGGAAATAGCTTTGATATATGTCAAACTTTTCCAATAAATTCTTGAGAAAAAAATGCTTCTATCACTTCTCTCATCTCAACAACATCTGTCATACGGTTGATCTGATCTCGAAAAGCTGAAGCACCCTGATAGCCCGCTTTAGAGTAGGAGTGCAGATTTTTTCTAAATAAAATAGCACCATACTGCTCATAATAGGAGATCATCTGATCATAGTGTTCCAGCACCACTTCCTTAATAAGTTCAGGAGTGACTTCATCAATACCCTCTTTGATCTGCTTGAAGATCCATGGATTACCTACAGCAGCACGTCCTATCATGATCCCGTCAGCACCGGTATACTCCAAAACCCATTTGGCTTTCTGAGGTGAATCAATATCTCCATTGACAATGACAGGAATAGAGACGGCCTCCTTGATTTCCCTGAGTGCATCATAATCCACTGCAGCCTTGTATCGCCCTGCTCTGGTCCTGCCATGCACCGCTATGAAATCTGCACCATTATCTTCACAGAGTTTAGCCTGTTCAATATGGTTTTTTTCATTGAAACCCAAACGCATTTTTACGGAAGTATACTCTTTGGCAGAATATTTTTTAATGGTACGGATCGTTTCGGCCATTTTAGGCAGATCCGTCAGCAAAGAGGAACCTTGAAGGTTATTGACCACTTTGGGGGCAGGACAGCCGCAATTCAGATCTATACAGCTCACCCCTTCTTCTTCATTGATGATCTCTACGGCTCTTTGTATCACAGACTGGTCTGAACCTGCTATTTGAATAGAATAGGGATCCTCGGAGGGGGATCTCTCCAGCATTTTGAATGTTTTTTTAGAGTTGTGTATCAGCGCATTGGAAGAGATCATTTCAGAAACGGTCAGATCGACCCCAAACTTCTTGACAACGGAACGGAAAGGAAGGTCTGTAAAGCCCGCAAGCGGGGCTAATACATAAAGAGGGGTTGAAAAGTCTATTTTTGCCATTGTAAATGAAGTTACAGACAGACAGTATCTATATCGATCAGGTCGTCAATTTTAAAGTTTTTATTGGCTTTTTTAAGCTCATAAAGTGCTCTTGCTCTAATGAATTCACGATCATCATGCTCCTCAAGATAAGCACCCACTTCATCCAAAAGTTCATATTCAAACAGAAGATACAAATAGGCATGCTGCGCTTTAGGATTCTCATTCTGATATTTCTTGAACAATGCAAGGTTTTCATCTGGAGAAAAAAGTCTCTTGGTAATATTGGCGATCTTAATAAAATCATTACATGAGAGTTTGAGTGCAGCCACAAAATCATCCAGGATCTCACTGGTAAGCTCGACCTCTTCCGCGTTGCTTGCACGTTCAAGCATCACAAAGAAGTTTTTGGTATCAAATGTTTTTGCATATTTGCGTGCCTTAAAGAATGTCTCTTTCTGTGCGAACAGTTCCAAAGCTTTCTGACGTACCGGATCAGAGAATGATGCGGAAGACTTCATCACATCTTCAACAAACCTTTCATCAGTTGTCAAATGGTTTAATCTGTTTTGAATAAGTAACGGATTCCCTTCACTGAAAACTTTTGACATTTTGTTCTCTTTGAGATCAATATATTCTCCATTTTTAATTTTGGTAATGAGATTGAATACTTTCAAGAGTCTAGGGCTTAAACCTTCAACATTGTCCAAGACTTCAATATTTGATTTACTTAACAAAGAGGCAGAAGCTGCGATATCAGATATTGCATATTTTTGCTCTTTTGGTTCTTTGATCATTGACCAGTACATTGCATCATCCAGTGTTGCTGCATCTCTGTGCCATTTCTTAAGTTTAAAATAACCTTTAAGGCTGTAATAAATCATATGGATCACAGTAAATATAAGTAAAAGCACCATAGGCAATACGACCCAGACAGCTACAGGAAAGTTAAAATTGATCCCCATCACTTCCACAATATAATTGTTTGGATTCATTGTATAGGTAAAAGCACCTACTATGGCAGTAAGTGTAAGTGCAGCAAAGATATATAGACCCAGTCTCATGTTCTATCCTTTTATTATTGTTCTTTTTCGGTAATCTCCCGGCATGCTATACAGAAACGTGCGAAGTTCTTTACTTCCAGTCTTGGCAGTCCTATAGGCTCTTCACACATTTCACAGATACCATAAGTTCCTAACTTTATTTTATCTAAAGCAAGTTCAATTTCGTTTAATTCTTTACGCTGTTGTACCAAAATCGCACTATCTACCATCGTTTTTGCAGATGTTGCAGCATAATCACCTTCATCATTCAACTCCAGATCTCTCATTCCGTCTAACTCCAGTGCCGTACCTGTAAGATTTTTTTCGATCTGTACTTTTCTTGCTGTTAACTTCTTGCTGAACTCTTCTAATTGTACTTTTGTAAGCATTCTTATTCTTCCTATTTATGATATGGATGATTATTGTTTATTGTAAGCCCCCTGAATATCTGCTCCAACAAAACAACTTTCACCAGTTTATGTGAAAGCGTTATTTTACCAAATGATACCGCTATATTACATTTACTTAAAAAATCCCTCTCAAAGCCGTATGCACCGCCAATAAAGAAGTTTACGGTTACGCTATCCTTAAGCAGATTTGCGAAATCGTGACTGTCAACCTCTTTTGACGAAGGATCAAGTGCGATATTTACGCCGGAACTCAGATATTTTTCCAATGCTTTCGTATAAGACCTTTGTGCTGCTTCCGGAGAAATATCATGGGCTTTGGCGATCTCTTTGTCAAAAAGCTCTATGACTTCCACTTTGGCAAAAGGTTTGGCTATTTTAATATAATGTTCGATCAAACCTGAATAAAGTTTGTCTTTTCCTTTTTTATCGATGATGATCACATTGACTTTCATACGTACTCCACAAATAAATGCTAGAATTATAGCAAATTAAAAGAGGTGTACAGATGCATAGTGACCTGCAGTTAAAATTCATACGTTTTTACTTTGCCATTGTTTCATCTCTGTTCCCCTCTTTGGCAGTCTACTCTGCACATAAACTTTTTCACTATCCTGTAAACAGCAAACGCAAGAACCGTAATGAACGTATGCTTCCCAAGTCTGAACATTTTGATATTCCTCTTTATAAAGGTATCACCCTTCAGGGGTATAAATGGGGCAAGGACTCAGACCCCAAAGTACTTCTGGTACACGGTTGGTCAACAACATCACGCTCTATGAGCCATTTCACAGATGCACTGCTTAAAGCGAACTATCAGGTACTCTCTTATGATGCCCTTCGGCATGGAAACTCCAAAGGTGCCTTTTCTGATCTTGCCTCCTGGGCCGATTCAGTACAGGCAACATTAAAAGCCATTGGACCTGTAGAGTGTATCATCGCACACTCTTTTGGCGGTGCTGCTGTGACAGTAGCTTCCAAATTAGGTCTAAGGACTGAAAAACTTGTACTCATTGCACCCATCCATGATATCTCGGCAGTAGCAGACAATTTTGCAAGACATTTAAACATACCCCTAAGTATTGTAGAACAGATGCGTGCTTATACATGGGATCATAACAAAGCAGGTTTTGAAAAATACGGAAAAGACTGGAAAGATATTCTCAATTCCGATTTCCATGTGCCTACCCTCATCTATCATGATACAGAAGACAAAGAGATCCCTATCATACACTCCGAACTGCTCTGTCAAGAATGGGCATGGGCAGAGCTGCATCCTACCCATGGACTCGGACACCGTACGATCTTGGATGATGATGAAGTCGTTGAGGGAGTTTTGACATTTATACAAAAAAGTAAAAATGAAATGTAATATCTACACTTTATTCTCAACATGTCTTTCAATAAAGTGATAGACCGCTTCAAAAACCTCTTCATGTTTTTCATCGGCCAATATACTGTGTTTATCGCGAGGAAGTATCATAAGCTGTTTATCTTTAGCAGAGACAGAGTCATAGATCAGTTTTGCACTCTCACGTTTGACTGTCGGATCATTATCTCCCTGAATGATCAAAATAGGGTCAACGATCTTTGTAAGCAGTTTAAAGGTTTTGGACATCACCCTCTCAAGCTGAGAAACAGATGCCAATGGATGTTTGTGGTAGTTGACAGCAGGTTGTTCCGTATGGGAATTATCTATCCACTCTAAAATACCTTTGGCTTTTAAATGTGAGATCATTTCATTGAAAAAGTGCAGGGTCGGTACCACATAGGAGACACGCAGATCATGCAGTTTAAGTGCAGAATTGATCACGATGACACCATCCACTTTATATTGGGCAGCATGTATAAGTGCCAAAAGCCCTCCGGTTGAAAAGCCACCGATGAAAACCTTGTTATTTACCTGCCTCATAGCCGTAAAAGCCCTTTGAAAATCGGTCTCCCAATCTTCGGCAGACACATTTAAGAGTGCTTTAGGATCAGAGCCGTGTCCCCGTAACCGTGGTACATAAACATTAATCCCCCTCTCAAAAAGATAATTTGCAAGGGTTTGTATCTCTCTGGGTGCGGCCATATAACCATGGGAAAAGACCAGACCGGTATC
>CAZCBU010000115.1:0-3005 GCA_964496995.1 uncultured Sulfurovum sp. | reverse complement strand
TTTATTTTGAAATTGTTTTATACTATGGTAATAAGAAGTAAGAGGAGATATTTTGAAAAAAAGAATAGCAGGATTAATGACAATAGGATCATTTGGTTTTATGTTTCAGGGATGTGCTTCTTCATCGATGAACGAAATAACAGAAAAGATCGTAAAGGTGGAAACACCAAAGGGGCAGTACAAGACTGTCAATAAAAGTTCAGGTGCCTATGGAAGATACCAGATCATGCCAAAAACAGCAAAGCATTATGCTAAAAAATTAAATATGAATCATAGAGAGTGGAAGAGACCGGAAAATCAGGATAAAATATATATGGCAATACTTTCAGATAATGTGAACACCTTAAAAAAGAATGGATATGACATCAATGCCTTTACTGTGTATGGATGTCATCAGCAAGGGGCCAGTGGATTTGATTATATCATGAAACATAAAAATTTAAATGCAAAAACATGCATGAGGTTAAGAAGAAATCTACCGCGTAAATATAAATATATAAAAAATGAAAGATTAAGAGTTGCCTGGATCAATTATTGGTCAAAGAGAATGAAGAACATATAAATACTCACTCTTCCAACACCAACTTTTTCTTGATGTCAAAGGTATCCAAATATGATTTGATATTTTTTCGTAAAGTCACATCATCCAGTTCAATTTTCTCTTTCATCGGAAACTTCAGGAAAAAAGGTGTTGGCATAATGGAAAATGTTTTACTCGGATTTTTAAGGTATGCGAACATTGCATCTTCCATACGTTTTTCTGTACTGTATTTCATAAGATACCGTTTATAGATCAGACTGCTTGGGATCTGCTGATCTTGATGACAATTGAGACAGTTTAGCTGCAAAGCATTATCATTCTGTAACTCCTGTGCCGTTAAAAACAGCGTAAAAACACTTAATATCCATACTATTTTTCCCATTTTATGATCACCTCTGTTCCTTCATTTTCCCTGGACTTGATCTGCAGTTCAAAATCATAAGAGTTCACGACCTGGTTGACAATATCCAATCCTATACCAAAACCGCCTTCACTGTTGTTTGCACGCTTGAAACGCTGTATGATCATACTCATATCTTCTTTCTTTATACCTATCCCTGTATCTTTCACTGCAAAGAGATGTCTGGTCAGTTTTATAGAGAGTACACCTCCCGGTTTATTGTACTTTATGGCATTTGAAATAAGATTGTCTATCAGTCTGATCGCATCATTTTTATCCATTTGCAGTATCACATCAGTTTTGATATCTATCACAACTTCAAGCAGTTTCACTTCAGCCATTGCAGCAAAATAGACGACCCTCTCTTCTACCAGTCTGCTCATATTCAGCATTGTGATATGCCTGTGATACTGATGATTCAGATTCAAATAGGTCAGGTCATCATAGATGCGGCTCAAAGTCTTGGATGCGATCTCTATACGCTTCAGTTCTCTGCTGTTCTCTTCATGTTTCCCAAAGGTTTCTATCATTTCAATATTGGTCAGGATCGTGCTGATAGGGGTATTGAGCTCATGTGTCGTATCCTGTATAAAGCGGTTCATCTGTTTAAGAGAATCCCGCATAGGTGCGACAAAAAGCCTGCCCAGATAATATCCCAATACTGAAAACACGATCCCTGCAATGATCATGAAAAGAAGAATATTCTTTTGCAGTTGTTCAATAGGCTCAAAATCAATATTTTTCACAATCAGCAGATAAGCGGCACCCAGAAAATAAGGCTCTACATGTGTAAGATAATAGAGTTTACCCTCATCATCCAAATGATCCAGTGACGGTGCTTTTAGAAAGGTACCGAAAATATAATTTTTATCTATATCATAAATGGCTGATCTACTGTGCGTATCACTGGGGTAGATCAACTTTTCTGCATTGGAATGATGCAGTGCCCTTATTTGAGACTGTAGATGTTCCGCTTCATATTTGAGTGATTGGTTCTGACGATCCAGGATCTGATGTTTCCCTGAAATATAAAAAAGCCATGAAGCAATGGAGAATAGAATGAAGGTAGAGGTCAGATAGATCAGTAAAAAGCGCAGCAGACTTCTTTTTTCACTCAGAAACAAAGCGGTATCCTATATTTTTGATCGTTTCTATTTTCTCTTTTCCTATCGTGGCACGCAAAGTTTTAATGTAGGTACGCAGAGAGCCGGAACTCGGTTCTTCATCATACTCCCACAAAGCACTGTTGATCTTTTCATACGTGACCAACTCATTCACATGCTGTAAAAAGAGCGAAAGCAGTTTCAGTTCTTTGGTTTTTAAAGGTACACGCTCTTCATCCTGGATCAGAAGCAACTCTTTGGTATCAAAGAACAGACCTTCAGCAAGTTCTATTTTCTCCGTATGGGTCCCGAAAGTACGTTTGAGTAATGACTCCACTCTGACAAGGAGCTCTTTGAGAGCGAAGGGTTTCCTGATGTAGTCGTCACACCCCACATCAAAACCTTTTTCAACATCTTCCACAGAGTTAAGCGAAGTAATGAAAATAGCCGGAATATCCTTCCCCTCGGCACGCAGACTTTTTAAAAATTCAAAACCGTTCAGAAAGGGTACTTTTACATCTAAAAGCATCAGGTCGATCCGCTTTTCATAAGCAATATCCTGCGCTTGCAATCCATCATAGGCACAATATACATCATAGCCTTTGATCTCAAGAAACTGTTTTACGGTATCACTGAGTTGAAGATCATCTTCAAGAAGTAGAATACTCGCTGTCATCTATGACCCTTTTTATTTTTCTTCTTCTCATAATACACTTTTAAAATGAATTCTCTGTGAATTTCATTTTTTTCTCCATATGTGAACAAAAAAACCATGAATAGACTCTGTTAAAGTAAATCTGATACACTATATAAAACGCTCTGTTTCCCTTTGAGGGAGACCTTTATCTGATTAAAGTATAAAAGGAAGAAACATGAGAAAGTATGAAAGCTATAAATGCAGTAAATGCGGAAATGAAGTAGAAGTAAGTCACGTCGGTGGCGGTACTCTGGTCTGTTGCGG
>CAZCBU010000114.1:0-4006 GCA_964496995.1 uncultured Sulfurovum sp. | reverse complement strand
TTCACTGATACCTAGTGTTTCATATAAACTTTTAGACATAGTTTTACCTCTATATTGAATTCATTCTTAATTTTGAACAAATTATATCAAAAAACTTTAGTCAATGTCAATCAAGTTTAAACATTTTATGCTATTTTATTTCATATATAAATCATTAAATCACTACAGACCTATTTTCTCTTTGATCCTCACTCTTTTTATCTCTTTTAGCGCTGACTGTTTGTACTTTACAATTGTTTCATCTGACAACTTATCTGCAGAACGCTGATAAGCATATTTCAGTTTTATTTTCAGATCATTTTGCTGTTTTACAAGCGCATCAATGATGTCTTTTTTGAATTCCTCTCTGTTGTATATCTCGTCTATACTGTTTACGACAGCATCTGTCCCAAACCAAAGTACACCTGCAGCAATAGGAGAGCATATCCAGAAAGCCGGCCCGCACAATGCACCGCTTGCTGCACCTGTGGCTGCTGCTGCGGATTTGGCACCCAATTTTGTTGCCATTTTTACAGCAAATTTACTTCCTGTTTTGGCTGCGATCTTCGCAGCTGCTATCTGTACCAGTTTAGGAGCAAACTTTGCTGACATCAATACTGCTATTTTTCCGCCCTGCAGTTTCATATTCTGCTCTATATGCTTTTGCAGATCATCAATGATCTGGGAATTCAAAGACATATTGACCTGTGTCGTGGCTTTTTGGTTTATGAAACTGAAATGTTCGGACAGTCTGTTCTCATATTCATCCGAAATCACAGTCAACGACTTTTGAAGATGTCTGGAAAAATCTGAACCAAAAAGTTTCTCTTCGATCATTTTTTCCATTTTACCAACTGCCATTCCTCCCAATTCCAAATATTCCCCTATCACCGAGTAGTGAAAATTCAAAAAAGGATCAATATTGTCAAACACGGTATGAAAAGCTGTATCGATCTCCTGATCGATCTTCTCATCAAGCAGCAGCATATTACTTTGCAGATTTTTCTTGATCTCTTCAACGGTTCTGTTATTTTCCAAATTCTTTTTGATCCTGTCTGAAGTCACAATAACTTCGATCTCCTGAATGATCTCTACAGGCGGAACAAGCGTTCGATTATCCTCTTTGGCCGATACCGTACTTTGGTACGATGCCATAGTGATCAAAACCATATACCCAATGAAAAAAAGAAAAAGTGTGCTCCAGAACAGTTTTTCAAAGGAGGACATCTCTTTTATATAGCGCACTACAGCATTATGCTTTCTTTTTTCTTCTTTCAATTCTTCATTCATGCCATAAACTTCTTTCTGCCCGAAAAACCCCGGTCCAGCAGATAAATGATCTGCATGATCAGACGATTGATCCCAAGCAGTGCCAGACTGTTGTAAAAGAGAAATGCAAGCCATATACTTGTTTTTACAACACGGTGGTCCATCTGTTCTGTACTTTCATTGATGACCCACCAGAAACTACTGTCTATCATTTTCCCTACCTTAAGTGCTTTTTCAATATACACACAGTGTGACGATACCGTATCTGAAGCATTCATGATCGTCTCTTTCAAAGAATGGGTCAGGTACTCAGGGGTATAGGTATTGAGACTCATATAGACAAAGACAGCGATCAGAAGAAGTGCCATGATCCTGATACTCCACTCTCTGGCGAACAGACTCTGGTACTTTTCCTGAAAAGTATCTGTAAACAGATGATTCAAGTATCTGAAAACAAGCACCGATACCAGAGTGTGAAATAGCAGATACCCCCATAGCCATGAGGGGAAATCAAGTACCACCACAAAGGTTGAAACCGTCATCACCAGAGAGAGCAGCATATATACAAGTGTCACCAGTATCCGTGAAGAGAGGAGTCTGGAAAAGAGACTCTTCTCTTTGAAATAACATTTTTTGATACAGTGACGTTCCGCCATTTTCAGTTCTATATAGCCATAGCTGACAGCCAGCAACATCAGCAGAGGGAAAAAGAGAGAAAAACAGTAGTCGCCATAAGAAGTATTCCAAAGTAGAAAAAGCAAAAAAAAGCTGAGTGCCGTTCCCGTAAACAATTTACTGTTATGTATCAGGTCATAATGCTGCATACGCTCTTTTCCTCTCCATAGTCTGTCTATATTTTCAACTGTAAAAATGTAACTTCACATATTTTAACGTAAAACATATAGAATGAATGAGAAGCAAATAGAATAGTCTGTACAATACCCTATGCATTTTATACCTATTGACGACATAAACATCCCGGAACTGCACATCTACCATCAATTCAGAGACAATGCTTTCACTGCGGATGAAAGTTTTGTAGCAGACAGTCCTAAAGTGGTCAATCTGCTTTTAGAAACAGACATTGAAATACGCAGTATCCTGGCAACACAAGAGTACTATGACAGGTATGAAGCACTCATCAAAAAGAAAAATATTCCTAAACTTTTTGTTGCATCCAAAAGCCTGATGCAGGAGATCGTCGGCCATAAGATACACCATAATGTCATGATGCACGGCACAAGACCAGAACAGTACGATCTGAATGAACTGGGAGAGCATATTATCATGCTCGATGAGATCAGCTCTACCCAGAATATAGGTTCTATTGCCCGTTCTGCTGCAGCAATAGGCATTGACTCCTACCTTCTACCTACGCATGGTCCACATCCCTGGTCAAGGCGTGCTTTAAGGGTTTCCATGGGACACATTGCCATGTTAAAGACACACCTCTATGAAGATATAAAAGAGACCATACAGACTTTAAAACAAAACGGTTACAGAATTTATGCTGCAGAGGTCACAGAAGACTCGACCCCTTTGGCTTCAGTGAAAGTCTCTGACAAATGGGTACTGCTTATGGGACATGAAGGATCAGGGATCTCTGATGAAATTCTGGATCTTTGTGATGAAGTCGTCACTATTGAAATGGTTGAGGGTGTAAAGAGTTTTAATGTAGGAGTAGCAGCATCTCTTATGATGTATCAATTTAAACATGCACAATAAGATTGTAGGGGCAAGGCATGCCCTGCCTCTACAAATCAGAATGTAATTACCTTCCAGTCACTTTGAAGCGACTCTGTCAGTCTCTCGCCAGTATGGGTCATCTCGATCCCCAAAGAAGCCAACTTTTCACTGACACCATAGTCGTCACTGCATACGACACAGCAGGAAAATGCCACACCTGTCTCTTGTACTTTTTTCACCATGGTTTGGAGTTCCTCATTCTCAGCCAAAAGTTTGGCAGAAGGACCCCAGACCATAATGTGTGCTTCATCCCAGTACTTACGGGGAAGCATGACCGATCCGTAGAGAAGGATCAGTTTTTTGGCGACTTCTATTTCTCCGGAGGACCAGACGATCAGTAATTTATTCATGTATATTTCCATTGGATTGTTGGTGCTGTCAGGGGACAACACCCTACGGATGCAATATTTTATATTGGATTATCATTTAATTTTGGATGCTGTAGGGTGCGTTTCCCAACGCACCAAAAACCATTAATGCAAGAAGTGTCTTACAGTCGTGAAGTAAAGCGAAATACCATGTTCATTGGCCGCTTCGATGACTTCGTCATCACGGATGGAACCTCCCGGTTCAATGATCGCTTTGACACCAGCTGCAGCTGCCGCATCAATGCTGTCTCTAAACGGGAAGAATGCTTCGGAAGCCATCGCTGCACCGCTGACATCCAGTCCCATCTCTTTGGCTTTCTTGAGGGCACACTGTGCAGCATCCACACGGCTGGTCATACCCATACCGACTGCGACCATCGCAGAGTCTTTCACGTAGACGACACAGTTGGACTTGGTAAGCCCTGCCACTTTCCATGCGATCTCAAGGTCTTTCATCTCCTGTTCGGATGCAGTGAGTTTTGACTTCTTCTGGGCATTGTGTACCTCATTGTCACAGATACAGTCAGAGTTCTGATATACGAATCCGCCGTCCACATGTTTGAAGTCATGGGAATCCTTGCTCATGACAAGTTTCTCTCCGCCCTGAGAAAAGAGTTTCAGACGTTTTTTCTTCCCAAACTCTT
>CAZCBU010000113.1:0-9074 GCA_964496995.1 uncultured Sulfurovum sp. | reverse complement strand
CCTGGGAACATACTCTTTACTTTATCAAATTAAACTGGCAAAAATACTGGAACTTCCCTGGATCTATCTTGGCTATTGGGTCGAGGGGTGTAAAGCATTTGCCTACAAACCGAAGTTCCAACCCCAGGAAGTTTTAGATGGTTTTCCCCATATTTCGGAACAGCCTTTATGGGAAACATGGGAGAAACCGTAGGGTGGGCAATTTCCCACCACATAAAGGAATTTGCATACGATCACAATATATGCCGAAAGGTCAAATTACTACAATATTTTAGCCCTTTCAAGATATTCAGTTCTATGTATAACGTATGATTTATGGTGGGCAATTGCCCACCTTACAGTTTTCTACACCATTTCAGAAATAGTCTATCCGGATTTATCCTCTTATCAATTTCTGTATTACTTACGATCAATTCACTAAGCCACTCTGCCATCAATGGAGCAAAGACAAAACCTCTTCCACCTACCCCATTACAAATATAGAGATTATCCAAATGTTTAAACTCAGGTTTTGCCCCTCGTACAATAGCAGGAAATGTTTCCAGCATATAAGGGACATCAATGACCTTCCCTGCCAATGGGAAATAGTCTTTAGACCCTGCACGCATACCGCAAAATGTCTCTTTGAGTTTGAAATCATTGGTATCGACCATGGTTGAAGCTGTTTCAAAAAGACCTTTTAAAGGGTCACCGTTACAAGTCATACAAGGCTCTTTTGACTTTATATGTGTTGCGCCAATTTTGATTATGCCATGAACATTGGCTGAGACAGAAATGCTTTTATGCATGGAGACTTTCAGGTCCAGCCTGCTGCTATAGTCTCCACGGGATCCCCAGGTACCTTTAACACCCATATAGCGCATATCAAACAGGTCATTTTGATATCCTGTAGATAAAACGATGTTTTGAGTATTCAGCGTTAAGCGTTCAGCATTCAGAAGAGTCCAATTTGTACCGTTGTACTCAAGATCTTTTACATCAAATTGTTTAAAAGGTACCTGCTCCAAAATAGCAGTACACATTTCCGGTGCATCACAGACTCCTGCCTCTTCAAAAAGAAAACTCTTTTCTGCATTGTGAATTCCCAAGTCTTCCAATTCATCCTTCTCTACCCAATGGTATTTTGAATCATTATACATTTCATAAATTTTAAATTTCTCAGCATCCTCAAGGTCCTTGGGAATACGTATAACACCTGTCTGATGAAAATGGTCCGGAAAGTGTTTGAGGTAAAAATCTTTGGCAAAATGGAACGCTTCATTGGTAAGGGTTTGAAGAGGAGATCCTTTTCCGATCTTTGGAGAGACAAAAGCACCTGCTGCCCCGGAACCACCAGTAGCTGCCGTAGCGGATCTGTCTACAAGAAGGACTTTTTGACCTTTTTTTTGCAAAGCATACGCAGTGCAGCAACCAGCTATACCCGCACCAATAACAATAGTATCATAGGTTTGAGGCATATCCTCTAAACCGTGATCTCTTTAATGTCTGCAATATTTTTAAAGGTTTTATAGATCGAACCAATGGTATTGAGTCTGTTCTTTTTCAAGGCTTCCTCTTCCGTATTGACCATTACATCATCAAAATAGGCATCAAGTTCTCTTTTGAGTCCAAAGAGTGCTTCGAACTGTGTTCTGTAGTCTGCATAATCCTGGTTTACGACCTTTTCATAGGCATTGAAAAGTGTCACTTCTGCATCTTCTTTAAAGAGGGTGGTATCAATACTTAAATCGGCATTCAAGTCAAGGTCTTTAGAGATGTTCGCTACACGCTTAAAGGTAGAGAACTGTTCTTTGAATGTATCGGAAGAGACTATTTCGTTGAGTGCCGCTACTTTCTTAGCGATCTCATTGATATCTCTTTCTCCCGAAGCAAGTACCGCAGCGATCACCGACGGGTTAGCATCCAGTGACTTGTTGATACGTTCAATGATGAAGTCTGTAAGCAGCACAATATCAAAGTCATCATACGCATCTTTCAGCAATACGATCACATCATCGATATTGAACGGCAGATCATACTCGGTGACCATACGCACGATCCCGTTCACTGCACGTCTCAATGCAAACGGATCTTTTGAACCTGTCGGGATCTTGCCTACAGAGAAGAGTCCAAGAAGTGTATCAAGTTTAGAACTCATCGCAACGATCGAAGAGAAAATGGAAGAAGGAAGCTCAGCACCCTCTCCCACTGGCATATACTGCTCTTTGATGGCTGTATATACCAGTTCATCTTCACCCAGTGCTTTGGCATAGTAGTATCCCATAAGCCCCTGAAGTTCCGTAAACTCATACACCATTTCAGACATAAGGTCTGCCTTGGCAAGATTCACGGCTCTGTCCATTGCCTTTTCTAATTCAGCTGAACTTTTACCTGTCTCTTTTTCCACTTTATCCATATAAAGCGCAAGCAGACGGATGGCAATATTTTTTTCTCTTGTAATCTTGTCTGCAAGAGAGCCAAGACCATCGATGAATTGCACTTTTTCAAGTCCATCCGTCGTAAGTCCGTTCTTCAAATCATTCTGATAAAAGAAAAGCCCATCTGCCAGGCGCGGTTTGAGTACACGTTCATTTCCGGCAATCACTTTTGCATAGTCATCGGTATATGCATTGGAAACAACCACAAATTTATTGGCGATCTTTCCGTTCTCAAAGACAGGAAAATAACGCTGATGTTCTTTCATTGAAGTGATGATCACTTCTGGCGGGAGTTCAAGGAAAAGTTCATCAAAAGTACCAACAAGTGCTTTCGGGTTTTCTGTGATCGCAACCACTTCTGCAAGCAAAGCTCTGTCACGTTCTATGATAATATTGTGTTCAGATTCCAACGCATCAAACTCTGCTAAAATAACCGCTTCACGCTCTGTAGGCTGCAGCATCACTGCACCCTCTGAGAGAATATTTTCATATGTATCAATATTCGGTACTTCTACGGCATCATAACTCACCATTCGGTGCACATAGGTTTTAGTATCTGACTTTACACCAAAAAGTTCTACAGGAACAGAGCTCTCTCCAAGTCTTACCTGCAACCATCTGACAGGACGAATGAACTCATCACTTCTGCTTCCCCAACGCATCATTTTGCCAAATGCCATAGAAGCGATCCACTTCTCCAGCATTTCCTGCAGCAATTCTGCTGTTTCAGAACCTTTTTCCTCTTTTTTAAAGTAGAGTACTTCTTTGCCATTTTTTTCAGAACGTTCCAAGTCATTAAAAGCAACACCGCACTTACGGGCAAATCCTTCTGCCGCTTTGGTAGGTTCTCCGTCTTTAACTGCAGCCACTAATGGGGGACCAAAAAATTCTACCGTACTGTCTTCCTGTTTGACAGGCATGGCAGTATGCTTAAGCACTAATCTTCTTGGGGTATAGATGAAGTCAAATTCTGTAGAGAGTTTATACTCTTCCAGGATTTTTTTCCAGGATTTTTCAATATTTGAAACGATTTTAAGTAGGGGTATAGCAGGAAGTTCTTCTACGCCGATTTCGATAAGTAGTGCTTGTGTCATTTTTTGGATTCCTATGAGAAATTAATAGGGTTTATTTTATCCAAAAGTTGGTAAATAGGGGGTTAGTCTTTTTTGGGCTCGTCTTCATCGTCAGAGGTAACATAATCATCTTCATATTCATCTATGAGATCTTTACGTCTCTCCTGCTCATCAAACTTGGACAGAAAATTGTTTCTGATGATGACAAACGTCATATAAGAGAACAAAACAGCCACAACAATATAAAGATAATCTCCAAATGACATTATTGACCTTTCAATGTATTTTCTATGGTGATCTTTTCAAATCCTTCATAGTTCTGACGCAGAGCATCATAAATGACCACACCCACAGAGACACCCAGATTCAAACTTCGCCCTGCTCCGCCCATGGGGATGGTAATGCACTGCTCCGGATGTGCCAAAAGGATCTTTTCATCAATACCTCTTGTTTCAGATCCGAAAAGTATGTAATCCCCTTTTTTGAAGGGTGCATTAAAATAAAGATTGTCCGTTTTAGTGGTTGCCATATAGCTGTTTTGTGTAATGGGATGTTCTTTCAAAAAGTCTTCAAAACTTTCCCAAACATGTAGATCAAGATTTTTCCAATAGTCCAGACCGGCACGCTTTACTGCTTTGTCATCGATGTCAAAACCGATGGGTTTGATGATATGCAGGGTGGCACCCAAATTAACACAGATACGACCGATGGTACCTGTATTCTGTGGGATCTGTGGTTCGACTAGTACGATATTGAACATTCGTTTATCCTATTTATAAATGGGGTTGTTGATGTTTTTTAACTTGCCATTTATTTTACTTGTGATCTTGTTTCTTTCTTCATTTTTTTAAAAAAACGAAGCAAAAAAGCGTCGCCGTTCTCAAATCGCTGCGCTTACAAGGATGTTCACAGCGACAAGCACGCTATCGCGTGATTAAAAGATGACGGTTTTATTTCCATTTACGAAGACTCTGTCCTGTAAAACCAATGCCAAGGCTCTTGAAAGAACAATTTTTTCTCCGTCCCGTCCTGCTCTTTGCATATCTTTCCATGAAAAACGGTGGTTGACAGGGATGACATCCTGTGCAATGATCGGACCTTCATCCAGATCATCTGTAACAAAGTGCGCTGTTGCACCGATGATCTTTACACCACGTTCAAAAGCCTGTTTATAAGGATTCGCCCCGATAAATGCCGGGAGGAAGGAATGATGGATATTGATGATCTTCTGAGGATAGGCTTTTACGAATGTCGGTGTAAGAATACGCATATATTTGGCAAGGACCATATAGTCAAATGTGTGTTGGTCAATGCATTCCATGACTCTTGTTTCATGTTCTTCTCTGCTGAGACCTTCTGCCGGAATATGAAAGAAAGGAATATCAAAACGTTCTACCAGTTTCCTGAGTGTATCATGATTGGCGATCACACACCCTATGTCCGCACCCAGTTCACCATCGGCATACCGGATAAGAATATCCCCCAGGGCATGAGACTCTTTTGTGGCAAGTATAATGATTTTCTTATCGTTTGGTTCAATGACACGGATATGTGCATCTTTGGGAGCAACAAGCTTCAGTTCGGAAAGTAACTCTTTGACATCAAAAAGACCTGTAACAACGGTTCGCATAAAAAAACGCCCGTGTTCTTTGTCAACAAATTCACGGTTGTTATCGATATTCAGATCCCTGTCATAAAAGACTTTGGAGATCTTGTAGACCAATCCTTTGGCATCGTCACAATCTATTAAAACCCTTGCTCTCTTTTCCATTTAAAACCTATCGACTCGCATAGTCAGCGATGATGTCACCCATTTCAAAACAGGTCATGATCTCTTTTGCATCATAGTCACCGAGATCACCTGTTCTGTAACCTTCAGCCAGTGCTTTTTTGATCGCTTCATCAATTTTGTCTGCAGCTTCATTTTCATTCAGTGCATAACGCAGCATCATCGATGCTGATGAAATAGTGGCAAGCGGGTTGGCAATCCCCTGTCCTGCAATGTCAGGAGCGGAACCGTGGATAGGTTCAAACAATCCTACACCTTTACCTGTACTGGCACTTGGAAGAAGGCCGATAGAACCTGAAAGCATAGAAGCTGCATCAGAAAGAATGTCTCCAAAGATATTCCCTGTCAAGATCACATCGAACTGTTTAGGGTCACGAATAAGCTGCATAGCTGCATTGTCGACATACATATGGGAAAGTTCAACTTCCGGATAGTCTTTTGCAACTTCCTCAACGATCTCTCTCCAGAACTGACTCACTTCAAGTACGTTTGCTTTATCTACAGAACAGATACGCTTCTCACGCTTCATTGCAATATCAAAAGCAACGATGGCAATACGTTTTACCTCTTCTCTTGTATAGATCATTGTGTTAAAGGCTTTATCTTCGTGCAACTCTCTTGGCTGACCAAAATAGATACCGCCTGTCAGTTCACGTACTACCATGATATCCACACCCTGAATAACCGCAGGCTTCAGGCTTGAAGCATTAACCAGTTCATCATAGACCATTGCCGGTCTGAGGTTTGCAAATGTACCCATCTCTTTACGAAGCCCCAGAAGTCCTGTTTCAGGGCGCAGATGTCTTTCCAGGTTATCCCACTTGGGTCCGCCGATGGCACCAAAAAGTACTGCATCACATTTTTTAACACCCTGAATAGTGTCTTCCGGAAGAGGTACGCCTGTTTCATCTATGGCAGCACCGCCAAGAAGCATTTCTTCATATTTCAGATTAAATCCCTGTGCAACAGAAACTGCATCAAGTACTTTAATAGCTTCATCAATGATCTCAGGGCCGATACCGTCACCCTTGATAACTCCGATTCTATAATTTTTCATCTATTTAGCTCCTGCTTTTATTTCGTTACTATTTTTAATCTCATTCTTGGCAAACTCGATCAGTCCGCCTGTATTCACCAACTCCTGCATGAATTCAGGGATCGGTGTAAATTTATAGGTTTTAGCCTGTGATACATTAATGACTTCACCTGCATCCATATCAATTCTGACCGTGTCACCTTCATTGATCTCTGCCGCTTCTTCAAGTTCGAAGATAGGCAGTCCCATATTGAACGCATTTCTGTAAAAAATACGCGCAAATGTCGGTGCGATAATGGCATTGATGCCTGCTGCTTTCAATGCGATCGGTGCATGTTCACGGCTTGAACCACAACCAAAGTTCTCACCGGCCACAATAATATCACCGGGATTCATTTTTGATACAAATTCCGGATCTGCATCTTCCATGACGTATTTAGCCAATTCCGACGGCTCTGAAGTATTAAGATATCTTGCTGCGATGATCAGATCTGTATCGATATTATCACCAAATTTCCAAACTTTTCCTTGCAAGTTTCATCCTTATTATGGGTTTAAAACCCTTTAAAATTTTCGCGATTATAGCTAAAAAAATAAAAATGTACAAATTTCACATCCGAAACAAAGAAAATTTCGGTATAATCCACCTTAATCAAATCTGAACAATTACCGTTTCAAAAAATCAAGGATTTATATGGCAGCAAAAGACAGCATGAAGAACGTAGAAGAGTTATTTAAGTCCAAAAAAAAGGGTGACGTTGTCACGCTTGAAAATATTGCAAAAGAGTTTAACAAACAACCAACAGCTGCTCAGGCAAAAAAAATACACAAATTTGCAACAGATGCCAAAGTGGATGTTATTTCCGCATCCGAATTTGCTAAATTCCTTACAGCAAAAGAGGCAAAAAGAAGAGAAGAAGCCAGAAAAAAACGTGCAGAAGGTTCTGAAGAAGATGAATTTGACCTTCATAAAGAAAAAGAACTTCTTGAGTGGAGCCGTTCTGACTCTCCGGTAAGAATGTATCTTCGTGAAATGGGGAAGATCCCGCTTCTTACAAAAGAAGAAGAGGTGGATCTTTCCATGCGTATCGAAGAGGGTGAAGATATCATCATTGATGCGATCTGTTCCGTACCCTACCTGATAGGATATATCCTAAACTACAAAGAATCTCTGCTTAACCGTGAAAGACGTGTAAAAGAGCTTTTCAAAAGTTTTGAAGATGAAAAAGCCGATGCGGATGACAAAGATGAGAGTGAAGAAACGACCGAAGAGGGTGAAAAAGAAGCACCTAAGGACAATAAAAGGGTCAAGCAGGTCATCGAAAGTTTCAAAAAACTTGAAAAAGCCAAAAAAGAGTGGATGAAATCCCGTGATGAACTTGAAACATTCATGCAAAATGAAACCGATCCTGTCAAAGTACTTCATGAACGTTTGAAGATCGCATTCAAGAAAGAGCAGCTTAAAGCTGCACTGCTTGATCTCGGACCGACATCAAAACTGATCAATGAACTGGTAAAAGCGATGGAAACCGCACTTACCTCAGATGACAGTTTTGATAAAGAGTTAAAAAGACTTGAATATAAACTTCCTCTTTTTAACGAAACATTAAAAGAGAACCACCAGAAGATCCTGGATAACATTATCGATATGGATAAAGATGACATTATTGATGCTGTGCCTGAGACGACTATGGTGTCGACCTATGTGGAGATCAAAAAACTCTTTGAGACCAGAGAAGCCAGTAAAGGCGGTTTTGACCTTTCCGAAGAAAAACTCAAAGATATCCTTAACCAGATCCGTCAGGGTAAAGCAAAATCCGAAGTGGCAAAAACGCGTATGGCAAAATCGAACCTCAGACTGGTCGTTTCCATTGCGAAACGTTATACCAACAGAGGGTTGCCTTTCCTTGACCTCATTCAGGAAGGGAACATCGGTCTTATGAAAGCCGTTGATAAATTCGAATATGAAAAAGGGTACAAGTTCTCGACCTATGCAACATGGTGGATCCGTCAGGCGATCTCCAGAGCCATTGCAGACCAGGCAAGAACTATCCGTATCCCTATCCATATGATCGAAACGATCAACCGTATCAACAAGATCATTCGTAAACATCTTCAAGAGACAGGGAAAGAGCCGGATCTCGATACGATCGCGGAAGAGGTAGGACTCTCTGTCGATAAAGTCAAAAATGTCATCAAGATCACCAAAGAGCCGGTTTCACTTGAAACACCGGTTGGGGATGAAGATGATGGTAGATTTGGAGACTTCATTGAAGACAAGACCACACTTTCTCCAACCGATGTAGTACTGAAAGATGACTTGAACAACCAGATCGATGAAGTCCTGGACCAACTCAATGAGAGAGAGAAAGCGGTTATCCGTATGCGTTTCGGTCTACTTGAAGATGAGAGTGACAGAACACTTGAAGAGATCGGGAAAGAACTTTCTGTGACACGAGAAAGAGTCAGACAGATCGAATCTTCTGCGATCAAAAAATTGAAGCACCCCAAAGTGGGACGTAAACTTAAAAATTATATAGAAGAGTAATCTTCAGGGTGTTGTCAATTGGCAACACTCAATCTTACAGGATCTTATATGCAATCCCCCCAATTTTTCGCCCTTATTATCGGTACGGAAATTCTCAACCGCAGACGTACAGATAAACATTTTGACTTTGTGACCAAGGCACTCATGGCAAAGGGTCATAAACTGACAGGTTCCTTTATGATCGAAGATGACCCTGCACTCATTGTACAAA
>CAZCBU010000112.1:0-4280 GCA_964496995.1 uncultured Sulfurovum sp. | reverse complement strand
GAAAAAGCAGGAGATCTGGCAGCACTTTTGACCAATATCGAAGAGGGTGACATCCTGTTTATCGATGAAATTCACCGTATGTCCCCGGCGATCGAAGAGATACTCTATCCGGCTATGGAGGATTTTCGTCTGGATATCATCATAGGTTCAGGTCCGGCAGCACAGACGGTCAAGATCGATCTGCCCAGATTTACGCTTATCGGTGCAACGACCAGAGCAGGAATGCTGTCCAATCCTCTCAGGGAACGTTTCGGTATGCATTTCAGAATGCAGTTCTATACGGCGGAAGAGTTATCGCAGATCGTTACCCAGGCTGCACATAAACTGGAAAAACCGGCACAGGAGTCTGCCTCCGTTGAGATCGCGAGACGAAGCCGCGGAACACCGCGTATTGCACTACGACTACTCAAAAGGGTAAGAGATTTTTCTGAAGTGGCCAATGAAAATGAAGTCTCTCTGGAACGTGCCAAATATGCCCTGGATGAACTGGGTGTCAACAATCTTGGATTTGATGAACAGGATATACAACTGCTTGAACTGCTTGTTTCTGCAAAGAACAAACCGATGGGACTAAGTACGATCGGTGCGGCACTCAGTGAAGATGAAGGGACCATAGAGGATGTGCTTGAGCCTTATCTTATTGCCAATGGGTATATAGAAAGAACGGCAAGAGGCAGGATCGCTACACAAAAAAGTTATGAGCATTTTAAACTGGGTGGTCTGAAGGACGGTCTTTTTGATGACTAAAACCTCATTGCTGATCACCGCACTGTTCGTGCTGGGACTTATGGGTGCCTACAGTGTCTATCAGCCTTTTATACTTTCGATCACAGTGGCAATGCTGTTGAGTATGGCGACCTTTAACTT
Organism: uncultured Sulfurovum sp.; assembly: GCA_964496995.1. Taxonomy (GTDB): domain Bacteria; phylum Campylobacterota; class Campylobacteria; order Campylobacterales; family Sulfurovaceae; genus Sulfurovum. Next base: position 3,413 of record CAZCBU010000112.1, on the reverse strand, counting down.
GACAAAATTTTTAGTTGATTCTACCGGTTCAGCCCGTATCTCAGCCGGCATATCTACCCTGCTTCTTACCCTGCTTCTTTTTGCTCCCATCGTCTATCTTGCGACGTTGGGTGTGAGTTACATGACCCAGTTGGACAGTGCAGGGGTTAAAGAGACGATCTATACGATCAAAGCTTTCTTGGAAGACATCCCCTTTTTACATCGATTTACCGATGCCTATCTGAATGAAGCCCAGATCACGACCTATATTAAAGAGTCAACCTCTTATGCTACTGCTGTAGGCGGAGCGGGTCTTGGTTTTATGAAGAATATGTTTTTTGTAGTGGTCTTTTACTTCTTTATCAACTATTACGGAAATCGCTTTTTCGATACTATCCTGGAGCTGTTACCTGTTTCAGTAGAAAAAGGCAGCAAAATGATCGGAGAGGTATCCGCGACAATGGAAGTGGTTTTCTATTCTGTGATCGTGACAGCCATCTTTGAAGGGTTTCTTTTCGGGATCATTATGAGTTATTTCGGATTTAACGGACTCTTTTTCGGTGTCATATACGGTTTTGCTTCTCTGATCCCTGTGATCGGAGGATTGGTGGTCTGGGCACCGGTATCATTGTATGCCTGGACGAAGATAGATTCCCAGACGGCTATTATGATCGCTTCCTATTCCATTATTGTTATTTCTGTGATCGCAGATACTATTGTCAAGCCGATGATCATTGATGTGATCAAAAAAGACTTCCTGAAAAGTACGATCAAGATCAATTCGATCGTTATCTTTTTCTCTATCCTTGCCGGTATGAGTACCTACGGTTTCTGGGGAATGATCCTGGGCCCGGCCGTGACCTCATTTCTGATCGCGATCACGAAAGTGTATCTGGACTACAGTGAAAAAGAAAGTTAAAAGTGACTTTAATCCGCTATTAACGAGTATTACTTTAAAATAACGTTAAACATTGGATAAAAACAAAGGAGTTTCCCATCATTAAAATACTCATTATAGAAGATGATCCTGAACTGGCTCTCATCTTAACGAATTATCTTACAAAGTATGATATGGAAGTGATTGGTGCGGAAGACCCCTATATTGGACTTTCCCTCCTGACGCAGCACAGTTTTGATCTTATTATTCTTGATCTGACACTGCCTGGTATGGATGGCCTTGAAGTGATCCCAAAGATCAGAGAGCTTACCAACATTCCTATTATCATCTCCTCTGCACGTGATGATATCACCGACAAGGTCATTGGTATGGAGCGTGGGGCAGATGACTATATGCCTAAACCGTATGATCCCAGAGAACTGGTCACACGTATTAAAACCATTTTGAGAAGAACCCATACAGTAGAGGATAAAAAACAAAAAGAAAATGAAATATTTGTAGCAGATCAGAAAGCACATACGATCTCTTTTAAAGATCATTTTCTGGATCTTACTGCCGCTGAATATGATATTCTGTCCATGCTTATTCAGCATAAGAATGGTTCAGTCTCCAGAGAACAGCTTTTGTATGAGAGTGAACATATCGATGATGACAGTTCGATCAAAAATATTGACGTGATGATCTCCCGTATCAGACAGAAACTGGCCAAAATAGATCCGGACCATGTGTATATCAAACCGATACGCGGGGTGGGGTATCTTCTGACTGACCGCGTATGAAAAACTTATCTGTAACCACTTTTATACATATTCTTTTTTCTGTAGCGATCATTATTTTGATCGCTACTTTTTTACTCTTTATCTCCTGGGACAGAGACAGAAGCAAGATCGAAGAGTTTAAGCGTTATCAGCTCCTCTCTGTCACATTTCTCTCTAAACTGCAATCCTATCCCAGTGAAGAAGAACTTGAAAAACTGTATAAAGAGTTACATGTAAAGCCTGTTGATCCGAAAAAACTTCCCTCATTGAAAGTGACGATACAAAACAGAGGAAAGACACTGTTTTCAGGGGGTTCAAGTGCCGGGATTGTACGTGTTTTTGACATCAATGGTAAACATTATATCAATGTGCAGCGTATGTCATACAATTTAATGCTGGAAGATGATCTTCCGGAAAATTATTATTTTGAGATCGCCATTGCAGCAGGGGTTTCTATTATCCTTATCCTTTTACTTATCTATCTGGCTGTTTTGAGAAAACTTTATCCTTTGAAAAAACTGCATAAACAGATACAGCGCTTTGCCCAGGGTGATATGAATACCAGGATCTCTTATGAACATGATGATGAGATCGGTAAGATCGCAAAGAGTTTTGATGATGCCATTGTGCATATCAACCAGCTCAGTACATCAAAAAACCTTTTTATGCGTAATATGATGCATGAACTTAAAACACCGATCACCAAAGGGCGTATCGTGGTTGAAATGCTGGAAGATGAGGGGATGAAAAAGATCCTTGTACGTGCTTTTGAGCGTATGAATGAGCTGATCACCGAACTGGCGGAGCTGGAAAAGGTGACCACTCAGAGTTTTGAACCGAATTTTGAATATGTCATGTTGAGTGAAGTAGTGAACGAAAGCAAGGAACTGCTCATGTCACAAACAAGCTGTTTCAAGATCGAGATGGAAGAGATGGCTATCACGACCGATAAGAAACTCATGGCCCTTGTGATCAAGAACCTGGTGGACAATGCCATGAAGTACGGTACAGGGGAATGTGTGATGCTGCGTACGAATTATAATATCATTGAGATCATTTCAGAGGGGAAGGCACTGGAGCATGAATTGAGTTATTATACAGAGCCTTTTTCACAGGCGGAAAAAAGAAGTTCAGGTTTTGGTCTTGGGCTTTATATCGTGCATAATATTTTGGAAAAACTGGGATATAGGCTGGGGTATAAAAACTATGAGGGTAGAAATATCTTTATGATCATTCCGGCAAAACAGTAGCGGCAAGGTATGCCTTGCCTTATGTTGGATATTACTCTTTCAGTGCTTCTGCAATCAATTCCAATGGATTTTTAAAGACCGTCTCTACTTTCGCATTGTTCATTGCTTCAGAGAGCTGTACTCTACAGGCAGAGCATTCTGCAGAAACATAGTGGGCTTTTGTTTCTTCTATCATGGCTGCTTTCGGTTTCCCGGCTGCTTCGGCAAAATGAAATTTTTCTGTCTGCATCGTCACTCCGCCAAATCCACAGCAACGGTTTGGATCGGACATTTCAACCATCGGATAATTCGGAGCAAGCAGGTTACGCGGCTGTTCGTAGATACCCTGTACTTTTCTTGCATGGCAGGGATCATGATAGGTCACAGCCGTATCAAATTTCTTTCCTTTACTTTTAAGGATCTCCTGTAACTCTGTGTTGTCATCCAGCCAGGCAGTTGCCATGTGGATCTTCTCCGCCACTTTTTTAGCCCTGGCTTCCCACTCAGGCATATCATGGTTTTTAAAGAACACTTGCCAGTCATGTTTGA
>CAZCBU010000111.1:0-5902 GCA_964496995.1 uncultured Sulfurovum sp. | reverse complement strand
TTCCCTCTTTTGCAGGCTTGTCCGGCTGTTTTATATTGCCCTGCTTTACATCTCTGAAGCGCTGTTTTGCCATTAGAAATCCCAGACTATGGCAGCATAGGGACCGGTAAAGTCCATATCTGCGACAAGACCGTCTACCAGGTCCTTGCTGTCAAGATGCATGGCTTTGTATCCAGCTTCGATACCCAATCCCATATTGAATGTATATCGGGCACTCACTTCATAGTTGTAAAAGGTCGTATCGTCATAGCTGAATACATCTCCTTCAAACTGCAGAGAGATATCGGTGCTGGGGATATTGAATTTGGCTTTGCCGTAAAGTGTAGGCATAAAGAGGGAAAAGTCTGTGGATTCGCTTTGTGAAAAAGAGATTGGATCCAAGCCGGTCAAGGCACTTACAGCAATGTTCCCGTCAATGTATCCCAATGTGACACCTACATCTGCCTCTACCCAGTTGTCAAGGAGTTCATAGTAGAGTGTCAGGTCGTATTTGCTGATATCAAGACTGTTCTCAATGGTACCAAGGGTTGGGATGTGTATGCCTCCCCATATGAAATCATTACCGACCTCACCTTTCCCTTCATGGGAGAGCTGGGTAAAAGCAACTTTGACATTTGGCAGCATGGGTACCGGGTGTTCGATATAGGCTTTAAGGAAGATATTCTCGTTACTTTCCCAATGCAGGGTGTCTTCAAGATCGGCAGCTGTTCCCAATCCCAATCCTGTGTAGGGCTCAGTGTAAGAGGCATATCCGCTGGGGGAATGGCTGTATACACCAACAGAGACTTCTCCTCCTATCGTGTCCGCATAGAGTACAGCTGAAGCCAGCAGAGAAGCAAGGGTTAGTTTTTTTATCATTTGTTTTCCTTATTATATTTATTTGAAGATAAGATAATACTATTTTAATCCTTGGGTCATAGTAAAGATCGGCAGCAGCATGGCAGAGACGATCACACCAACGACCACACCGATGAAAAGCATCATAAAAGGTTCCAGCAGGCCAAGAAGAAGTTTAAGTTTGTCTTCATTCTCTTCGGCATAGAGATACGATAGATTATCGAGGATATTGGCAACTTCGCTGGACTCTTCGCCCAGTGCCAGTGACTGCATAAAGTTCCGTTTGAGTTTTACCCCTTTTGCCATCTGCAGTGCATTGGAAAGTTTATTTCCTTCAAGGACTTTGACAGAAGCCTGTTCGAAAAGTTCCCTGAGTCTGTAGTTCCCGAATGAGGCAGTGGAGAGCTGTACAGCCTGTGCATAAGCGACACCGGAATCCAGCATAAGCGAAAGGATATAAGAGAATCTTCCCAGTTCATGGTTCTGTATAAGCGTGCCCAGTACCGGGATCTTGAGCAGCCATCCATCCAGCATCCGGTGAAACGTGTCACTTTTGGCATATGCCAGTTTGAATAGAACGATAATGAGGACAATGCCAACAATGAGGTGGATATAGTAAGTGGTCAGAAAATCACTCAAATTCAGAACGAACTGTGTAATGGGAGGCAGTGCCTGGTCGGTATCTTCAAAGATCTCTGTGATCTTCGGGACAACAAAAGCGATGAGAAAGGAGGTCATGGCAATGGCAACCGTAAAGATAATGCTGGGATAGACCATCGCACCTTTGACCTGCTTTTTGACCTTGTTCTGAGCAGAGAAGAAATTCCCCATATTGGTCAGTACTTCAACCATTTTACCGCTTTGACCGGCAATGTTCAGACTCTGTACGAAAAACTCGGGAAGGGCATAGACCTTTTGGGTATTCAAGGCATGGTAGAGGGATTTCCCCTCATCGATCATGGTATTCAGCGAGTTGAGGAAAGAGAGATATTTCTTCTCTCCCTCATGCTGATTTTCCAAAAGTTTGATGGCTGTCAGGATGGTCATGCCCGAGTTCAGGTAGGAAGACAACTCTTTGGAAAAGGTTGCAAGTAGTTCGCCGGGCATTTGACGTTTGGAAAAAGCTTCAAGTGAAAATTCTTTGGTAGGTGTCAAAGATTCATAATAGATATTCTGTGCACGGAGCTTTTGCCCGGCCTCTTCGGTAGAGCTTGCATTAACAGTGCCTTTGACCTTCTTTCCTGTTTTGTCAAAACCTTTATACTTAAAAAGCATCTCTATCCCTATCCTTGTGCGGTATTGATGATATTATAACTTTTTTAGCTGTATCTTGCGTTCTGTACAGACCTGCTTAAAAGCTATTGATCTTAAAATGAAAATAGGAAGAAGAGAACTTGTCTTTGATCTTGATCTCTTCGACAGTAGCGGAAGGCTGCTCCTCTTCTTCGGAAGTGAGTTGAATAGGCTCAGGAATGAAATACTCTCTGGAGATCTGTTTAAGGATCTCTCTGCTTTTGAGATCATCGATCCGAAAGTATCGGCTGACGATATCATAGGCCTCTTTTTTGTCTTTGTGGTAAGCACGGGCATCCTCTGTCAGAAAGAGGGAATCCTGCAGAGAGAGTTTGCTTCGCTCGGAAATATAAAGGATCTGCTCATGGTTCTGGGAATGTATTTTCAGGGCATAGACAATGGAACCGGAGATGATAAGTACAGAGACCAGTACTTCGATCAGTGTAAAGGCAGGTTTCAGAACATATCTCTTCAATAGAAATCTCCTTTGTTGGCGACAAGACGGTTATTCTTCAGCCAAAGTGCTTTGGCCTCTTCTAGGGAGTCGACTTTTTGCGCCTCATCAAAAAATGCCGGTAAAAAATAGACATCATTGTCCTGTTTCAGAATGATCTGTGTTGAAGAGCCGTTAGTATAGAATTGAAGTGCAAGGCATATCTTTTCATCCTGATAGCGTCCATATTCCATTTTTTGGAGGCTGTCCCGTGAATCAAGCGTATAGGCTTCTATATTTTTAAGGTCAATGCGGTTCTCATAGGCTTCAAAAGGGCTGTTGATATCTTTGCGAAGGTAGCAGGAACGGCACCTGTCAATACAGACAAAGCTGCCTTCCCCCTGAAAAATATCAGACTTGGCAATAGTGGATTTTAAGTTAAGTGCTGTGAGTGCCTTGGGTTTGCTTTCGGACTTCTCTATATTGGAAAAGCCGAGAAAATAGACAAGAGAAATGATGAGAATGACGATCAGCAGCTCTACAAGAGAGAAAGCTTTGCGACTCCTGTCTATTTTGTACGGCATGAAAACAACTACTGGTTACATTGTGAGAAGAGTATGTCCTTCCCGTTCTCTTCTCCACCCTCTTTTCTGTCGGCAGCATAAGAGATGATCTCTACATCATCCCCTTTTTTAATATAGACGAATGGTGATTTCCATGAATCTTTAGGCAGCTTCTTCAAATAGGGTTTTGCACGGTAATTAGGGTATTTTTCCGGGTCAGGATTGCTTAATAGTGCTTCAAATCCCTCTTCTGTATCAGGGTAGGAACCATTATCAAGGCTGAACATGTCAAGACGTTTTTTAAGGTCGTTCATCTTGAGGCAGACCGTGTCTCTTTTTGCCTGGTCGGCAGAATCCATCAGTCCGGGAGCGACCACTGCGACAAGTCCTCCGAGTATAACGATAACGATGAGTAATTCAATAAGGGAAAAACCTGCTCTGAGTCCAGTGTTGTGTTTCATTTACATCCTTTAGTTTGCTTAGGTATAATAGTGCTAATAATATCCAATTTACGTTAACAGAGTCTTTAGATGCCAAAACATGAACAGCCTTTTCATCACAGTGTAGCGCATAGAAAGGGCTTTGCTCTGATCCTTACGCTTTCTGCTTTAACGGTCATTATCGCTTTGACGGCGGTACTTATCACCTATCTGGATGAAGCCAGAAAGGATGCCAGTACTTCCAAGGCAATGATCCAGGGAAACCTCTACTATTCCGATATCAAAAAGATCTTTAAAGGTTTTAAAGAGAAAAAGGCTCTCTACAATACACTCTACCTTTCCCCCATACCGCTTATTTCGGAAGACGGCAGGTTTTCGGTCATTGTGGACTGCAGGCCTCTTGCAAATGCGGTCAATATAAACTGGCTTGCTTCCGGGAATGAATCCAATATGACTGCACAGTATGATGCGGCACAAAAAGTCTTTGAATCCCTTGTAGAAAACTATGATATTGAAGATGCATCAAGGCTGGAAGAGATGTTGTTCGAAGAGATCGGAGGCAGTAGAAAATACGTTCAGAAAGAACAAAGCAGGCTTAGACAAAAAAATGGTATTATATCACTTAAACAATTTACAGATATTTTGGACAGATATCAGCGTGAAGCGGATGACAGCAAGATCGCCCGGATTCCCTGGGAAAAGTTTTTTGTCTTTAACGAGAGATCAAAAGACCCTCAGGAGAACCTGGTCGACGGCAATTATATCTCTGCGGAACTGCTTGCGGTACTCTTTGACATCGACCTGGCTTCGGTAAAAGAGGAGTGGGTGGAAGGCGGAGAGCTGAAGACTTTTGTGTCAGAGTTGGGCGGAAACTACAACGACAAACTCTTTACACAGGATTTTTTAGACCAGTCGCAGTGCGATGTAGCGTATGACTATGAAGGTGAAAGATTCGCATTTCGCTTTGTAGATATTGAAGGGGAGGTAAAGAACTTTGAGTTTTTTGGGAAACAGTAAAAGATTATTGCTGGTCTATAGGAATATGCCGGAGCAGTCACTCTCTGATACCGTAGACATCATGCTGACCCCTCAGTTCTACAGTCTTAAAAAAGAGACACTTCCCCTCAAATATGCTTTTCAGGCAAAAAAGATCGCACCTTCTCTCTTTGACGGTCTGCTTGAACATACAGAAAATTATGACTATCTGGTCTACAAAGAAGGCGAAGTATGGGTCTTTATTGCCTATAATCTCAAAGCGATAAACCACTTTCTTGTCAGCAAAGGGATCCGCCCTGAGCAGGTCGGAAAGATATTTTTTGCCCAGCAGGCACTGGATTCTTTTACTGCACCGGTACTTTTGGGTACAAAAGATGCCCTGACAGCCATAGACGGTTCTGTGGTCTTGATACCTCAGACCGCCCTGCAGGAAAATGCAGAAACCCTGACGCTTGACGAGCGTTTCACACCTAAGCACGGTGTTGTGCTGCAAGGTGCATTCAACTCTTTTATTTCTAAAAAACAGGCCATCGCACTTGCCGTACTTTTCACTCTTTTTGCCCTGGCATTTTTTGTGGAGGGCTGGCGTTATTCACAGGGGTCAGAAGTCACCAAGGCAGAAATAGAAGCTTTGATCGAAGAGTATCCTGCACTCCAGAGTCAGTATACACGAAAAAGTATTGCCGAAAAATACAGAGCGATCGATAAAAATGAAAGAAAAAAGCGCGATACGGTAAAAACCCTCGGAGAGATGATCTTCAAAGGCGTTACAGTAGATACTTTCAAAATGGATGACAAAGGATTTTCCGTCAGATTTAAATGTACCGATGCCAAAGTAGCGAAACATTTAAAAGAGCTGTCCAAAAAAGAAGGTTTTTCCTCTGTGAAGACCCTGACAGGCAATATCGTACAGATCGAGGGGAAATTATGATCTGGAAACGTTATCAAAATGAACTTATGGTTGCCGTGGCACTGCTTCTGCTGATCGTTGCGCTTATTTACAAAAATGTGCAGGTCTCTTCTTCTACAGAGAGTCTTACCTTGTCGAAGCAAGAGGTACGTGAATTTAAAGAGCTGGTTATTTTGAAAAAAAGATGGCTGGATAAAAAAACATCCAAAAAACTCGACAAGCTGCAAAAACTGGTACCGTCGTCCAAGGTCAAATGGCAGAAAAAAGGTAAAAAGCTGACAGCCTCTTTTCGTGGTCTCAGTTCTCAGGAACTCAACAAGGTGATCACTATGATCTTGAACCTCGCAGTGCAGATTGAGCTGCTCGAGATCAAAAATGATCAAGGATCTTACAATGTGGAGTTCAAATGCAAGTGGTAAAAAAGCTTTTC
>CAZCBU010000110.1:0-2903 GCA_964496995.1 uncultured Sulfurovum sp. | reverse complement strand
TAGATCACTTCCATAATAGCATCACCGGCAATGACCACATTGGTATTTTTATCAATAGCTTCATACTTGCTCTCATCTGTGATCAAAATAGGCGTGATGATATCTTTGGCATGCTCTTTAATGTAATTCAGATCTGCTTTGATAATAGGATCTCCGGCTTTTACTTCATCACCCTCTTCTGCTAAACGTTCAAAACCTTCACCTTTCAGTGCTACGGTTTCCAGACCAATATGTACCAACACTTCCAGGTCCTGTTTGCTTTTGACGGAATAAGCATGATTGGTTGAAAATATTTTAGTGATCACACCATCAAGGGGAGAGACAAAAACATCCCCGACAGGGAGAATCGCTACACCGTCACCTGCCATTCTGGAAGAAAATACTTCATCATCCACCTCTTCAAGTGCGATCAACTGACCGTTAATAGGTGCCTTTACTTCTCTTGTTTTTCTTTTTAAAAATCCAAACATATTAACCTCTCTTATATTTTATTTCACCGGAAACTATTGTTGTTATAATACTGAAATCTTCATCAAATATCACAATGTCAGCATCATAACCAATTTTGAGTGAACCTTTTTTAACACACAGTTTCTCTGCAGGTATTCTTGTCACCGCATTCACAGCATCTATTAGATTCATGGATGTATATTGTGTCATATTACGCAAGGCATCGTTCATTTTTAAAACGGATCCTGCCAGCGTACCGTCAGCAAGACTTGCTTTCCCCCCTGAAACAGTCACCTCCTGCCCTCCAAGATCATACACTCCGGATCTCATACACCCTGCTCGCATGGCATCGGTGATCAGAATAAGTTTATCCTCTTTCATTCTATAGCTCAGTTCAAGCATAGAAGGATGCGTATGGACAAGGTCGGGAATGATATCACAGGTCACATTTGAATCAAAGGTCGCTCCGACAATACCGGGCGCTCTGTGATGGTAAGGTGTCATGGCATTGAAAAGATGGGTGACATGAGAGACACCCCAGCTGAAACTCTCTTTGCTCTGTTCATAATCTGCCTCAGAATGTCCAAGACTCAAGATCACATCCGGATAATCCAGAGTTAACTGTTTTATAAAATCCTCATTACCTTCAACTTCAGGGGCCAGGGTGATCATTTTGATCTGATCCATGTAGTTTTCGATCAACCCCATATTTCCTTGCTGCACATACCGTACATCCTGTGCACCATGTTTATCTCTGTTGATAAAAGGTCCTTCCAAATGAATACCGAGAATTTCAGCACCTGAAACCTTATGCGCATGATCCTGAATATTGTGTAAAGCACTGTCAATACTTTGGGTTGACATTGTCATCGTTGTGGCTAAAAAGGAAGTGGTACCGGTTTGGGAAAGTATTGAAGAAATTGTTTCCAAAGCTTCGGGTGTGGCATCCATAACATCGGCACCACCGGCACCGTGAATATGCAGATCAATAAATCCGGCAGAGACATAGGCACCTTTGGCATCAATGATCTCTTCCACTTCATCCATATTGACAGTATTGGAAATATTGACGATCTCATTATTAAAAAAAAGTGTGAATCCTTCCACACTTTCATTATCTATGATCAGTTTGGCATTGATGATCGCTTTGATATTTACCTCCGTTTGGTCGGCAAACCGACCCTACACATTTTTCAAATCCTCTTTGAGGACTCTTTTCAATACTTTACCCGTTGCATTTTTGGGCAGTTCATCAATGACATAAAGTTTTTTAGGCAGTTTATAGTTGGCAAGACGCTCTCTCAAATATGCTCTCAATCCTTTTTCATCCAGCACATCACACTCCTCTTCCAATTCAATGTAAGCTACCGGGATCTCACCACTTTTTTCATCAAAAATACCGATCACAGCAGAAGCTTTGACACCAGGAAAACTGTCGATCACCTCTTCAATACCTCTTGGGTAAATATTAATACCTTTTGAGATGATCAGATCTTTCTTTCTGTCAACAATGAACAAAAACCCTTCTTCATCCATATATCCCATATCTCCGGTCAGCAACCATCCATTCACAATGGTCTCCTGTGTTGCTTCAGGACGATTCAGGTAGCCTAACATGACGTTATCACCTTTAACGATGATATCCCCTATCTCACCTCTGGGAAGTTCATTCATATCGCTATCGACAATTTTGACTTCATGGCCATACATTGCACATCCCACAGATCCTACTTTTTGTTTTTTAATGGTATTGACACAGACCACGGGACTGGATTCACTTAATCCATAGCCTTCAAGGAGTTTGGCCCTTTTAAATTTTCTGGACATGGCATCCAGTGTTTTTGGCTGTAGCGCCGCTGCACCGGAAATAAAAGCACGAATATTGTTAAACCATAAAAAGTACCAGGGAAGCTTGGCTTTTGCCAAAGCATTATACACATCGGGAATACCAAAGAAAAGTGTCACACGTTTGGTCAATGTCTGTTTGAAAATATTTGAAAAAGGCTGCAATGATTTGATGATGACCATAGAACCTCCCACATAAAGAGGCATTGCTACGCCTACAGTAAATGTAAAAGTATGGAACATGGGTAAAAATACAATGAGCCTGTCTTTTGTTTTCACTTCTATGAGTTTTTTGGAGTATTCCATATTGGAGAGTATATTCTTATTGCTTAACATTGCTCCTTTTGGATTACCTGTGGTTCCGGAAGTGTAGATGATCACTGCACAATCATTCTCTGTACGTACAGTCTGTTCTACTCTTGTCTGCCCAGAGAATGCTGACTTGAATGTCAGAGCTTTGTTTTCATCAGCTTCACCTTCCCAAAGGATATCTTTACAGAACGAATTTTTGGAAACAACTTTTTCATGTATCTGGGAAGCCACCAAAAAGTTAGCACCTGAATCATGCAAAATATAGTCCAACTCTTCTGTTTTTAAAAAAGTATTGA
>CAZCBU010000109.1:0-3965 GCA_964496995.1 uncultured Sulfurovum sp. | reverse complement strand
TCGGGAAATATATTGCAAAGAAATGTGAAAAAGTCCTTGAAGAGATGGGTGCCAAAAATATTTATTCCTCAGTCTCTTCTGTCCCTCCACAAAATCTCATTGCCGGAGGATGCCGCTTTGGAAATGATCCGAAAAGCTCAGTCCTCAACAAATATTGCCAGGCACATGATATCCCCAATCTTTTTGTTGCCGATGCCAGTTTTATGCCTACGGGAGGTTCTGTGCCGTATACGTGGACGATCTATGCAAATGCTTTTAGAGTGGCTGATCATATTGTTAAAGTATTAGAAGAAAAACAAATAGTATAAATTTTGGTTTTATTTTAATTTAAGAGCAATCTGATATCATTTTACTGAGATGTTGAAAAGCTAAACCTGTTGTGAAGCAGGGACAGAAAGTCATGGGTCTTGAAAAAGATCGCCAGGCTGCCAATATTTGTGCAAGTGATTCTGCGTAAGTAAAATTTCCTTCTCGCGAAAGATAAATTATTAAAAAATTTTATTATCTAATATAAATCAAGATTAATTACTAACACTTTTATTTTTGATTAAGATTATTGTTGATACAATGAGCGATATATTTTTTAGTATGGATTTTTTATAGTCTGTCAATCAATAACTTAAAAAGGGGATTCATTGAAAAGAATTTATAAAGTAATGGTAATGTTGTCAGTTATGACGGCAGCAGGTAATGCAGCAACTAAAACAGTCAAACATACAGTTAAAAAAGGGGATACCCTTTATGCCATTGCACTTAAAAATCATACAACCGTAGCAGCGATCAAAAAAGCGAACGGCATAAAAAAAGGACAAACACTTAAATTGGGGAAAGTGTTAAAAGTACCTACAAAAGCAACCAAAGCAACTGCTTCCAAAAAGAAGAAGCGAGTACATGTTGCTTCTTCCAGATCGAACAGACAGGAAAAACAGTTGGCCAAAACACTTAAAAGTGTCAAGTTCAAAAAAGCAAACAGCAAAAAAAGCAGCAAATTTTCCATTGGTGACATTCTTTTCAGTGGAAAAGGCAGTAAAAAGTCTATGAAAATGATCAAGCTTGCAAAAAACAAGTTGGGTCGTAGATATGTCTGGGGTGCAGTGGGACAGAAAAATACTTTTGACTGTTCTGGTCTGACTTCTTATGTCTGTAAGAAGAACGGTATCAAGATCCCAAGAAGAGCGATCGAACAGTCAAAATATGGAAAATATGTCAGTAGAAAAGATCTTAAACCAGGTGATCTGATCTTCTTTGATACATCAAAAAGACATAAAGGTTATGTGAACCATGTAGGTATCTATATCGGGAACAACAAATTCATTCATGCAAGTTCTGCAAAGAAAAAAGTTGTCATCACTTCTTTAAACAAAAATTTCTATAGTAAACGCTTTAAAGGCGCAAGAAGAGTCACATCATAAGAATGTTTTACTCCTGAGAAGCACTTATGCTTCTCAGACTTCCTCTCTACTTTTTATAGCTTCAAATATCTTTTTCTTTGTTTCGTATGTTTACCTGCAGTCCCTCTTCTGTATGAACAACTTAATGTTCAAAAGCAAAGCGAATTACTCCGCTTCCAATACTGCTCCGTTACTTGCATTGGTTACCAGTGCTCTGTACTGTCTCAACCATTTGCTTTTTAACGGTTTGACGATAGGTGTAAAGTTCGCTCTACGTGCTGCGATCACGTCATCGCTGAGGTTGGCCTGCAGGATGTACTTGTCTACATCAATATGGATCTCATCACCATCTTCAAGTAAGCCGATAAGACCACCTTCTGCAGCCTCAGGACTCACATGACCAATACTTGCACCTCTGGTGGCTCCTGAAAATCTTCCATCAGTAATGAGTGCCACGGAATCACCAAGACCCATCCCCATAATAAGACTCGTCGGACTCAGCATCTCCTGCATTCCCGGTCCGCCCTTAGGACCTTCGTAGCGGATGACAACAACATTCCCGGCTTTCACTTTTCCGTGAAGGATACCTTCAATGGCTTCATCCTGGGAGTTGAAACATACCGCTGTCCCGGTAAAGACTCTGTCTCCTGTGATCCCTGCGGTCTTAATGACCGCACCCTGTTCTGCAAGGTTACCATACAGGATCGCAAGACCACCGACCTCTGAATAAGGGTTGTCTATGGTATGGATAATGTTTGTATCAAGGATCTTTGCATCTTTGACCTTCTCATACAGTGTTTCCCCTGTAACCGACAAGTTGTCAAGTAAAATATCCTCACCGCGTTTCATCATTTCATGCATGACGGCATTGACTCCACCCGCTGTATTGATGTCTTCCATATGTACGGTCGTCAGTGACGGAGAGATCTTCGCAATATGGGAAACTCTTTTTGAAATGGCATTGATATCTTCAAGATTGAACTCCACTTCCGCCTCTTTAGCGATCGCAAGCATGTGCAGAACGGTATTAGAAGAACCACCCATAGCCATATCAACAGCAAAGGCATTACGTACAGCATTTTCATTGAGAATGTTTCTTGTTCTGTATTTTTCACGCTCAGCCGCTTCCATTTTCGCGATTTCACAAATACGTCTGGCTGCCTGTTTGTAAAGTTCCGTTCTCTCAGGTGTCAAGGCAAGAATGGTTCCGTTACCAGGTAAGGCAATCCCCATCGCTTCCATAAGGGTGTTCATAGAGTTTGCAGTGAACATCCCTGAACATGACCCTCCGCTTGGACAGGCATTACATTCGATGTCAAGGAGCTCTTCATCTGTGATCTCTCCTGCCTCATGCTGTCCAACTGCTTCAAATGCGGTTGCCAGATCGATGGGTGTACCATCTTCTTTATGTCCTGCGGCCATTGGCCCTCCGGAAACAAATACTGTAGGTACATCCACACGTAAAGCACCCATGATCATCCCCGGAACGATCTTGTCGCAGTTGGGAATGGCGATCATAGCATCAAGCTTGTGTGCATTCATGACCGTCTCGATCGAGTTCGCAATGATCTCACGGCTCGGAAGAGAATAAAGCATTCCGTCATGCCCCATAGCGATCCCGTCATCTACACCGATCGTGTTGAATTCAAAAGGAACACAGCCGTTTGCGCGTATCTCTTCTTTGATGACTTCAGATACTTTGTTAAGAAAGAAGTGCCCTGGAATGATCTCAATAAATGAATTTGCTACACCAATGAACGGTTTGTCAAAATCTTCGTCTTTTACGCCAGTCGCGCGCAACAAACTTCTATGTGGTGCTCTGCTGAACCCCTGTTTTATCTCATCACTTCTCATCATTTCGAGCCTTTAGTTATAGTTTTTCGGATTATAGCACAAATACTATTTACTTTTAAAAAAAAATTGGCTATAATCGCACTCCAAATTTAAGTTAACCCTTGAAGGCGGTATGGATGCGCGGGCGTAGCTCAGTGGTAGAGCATAACCTTGCCAAGGTTGGGGTCGACGGTTCGAACCCGTTCGCCCGCTCCATAATAGAGGTCTTCTTGATACGGAATAAAGTCCCGATCAATTCATCTCACTAAACTTCACCAATAGGTTCAGAAGTTTTAAATCAATGTTATATGTGGAACCATCGCCAAGTTGGTAAGGCCGCAGCCTGCAAAGCTGCTATTCGCCGGTTCGAGTCCGGCTGGTTCCTCCACAAATATTGCAAATAAATATGGTACCTAAGCCCGGGTGGTGGAATGGTAGACACAGGGGACTTAAAATCCCCCGGTCATTGCGACCGTGCCGGTTCAAGTCCGGCTCCGGGTACCACTATATCAACTAGGTTTTATCTTTTTTAGATAGAATTCTATTCTACAAAATGTCGGGAGATGTCAGAGTGGTCGAATGTGCCGGTCTTGAAAACCGGTGAGGGTAATACCTCCGGGGGTTCGAATCCCCCTCTCCCGGCCATCCATTTTTTACAATCCTCACAAACAACGTGTATACCGAGCAAACATACAATTTTAAGGTTACTACTTAATATAAGAGTCCACAAATAGTCCACAC
>CAZCBU010000108.1:0-14035 GCA_964496995.1 uncultured Sulfurovum sp. | reverse complement strand
GAGATTTTGTTTTACTCCTTGTCCAAATTTGTAAACTTCCTTGTTTTATCTCTTGATCTCTCCCTTCCTTGGTTATCTTTTTTGAAGAGCCCTCTTTCATTTCTCCCCGATTTGATTCTTCCCTTGTTTTTCGGGCTCTTCGGTTAATTTCCAAAATATATTGACAAAATAGCACTTTTAGTGTATAAACTGCTATAAAGCATAGTGAAGGCTCAAGTTTTACTGGCTTTTTGTTATAATTAAAATAATATAAGGCATCAGAAAGATGTCATTGTAAGGATGAAAATTGATACCGTTCACAGATGAAGAATTAGAACCGGCCGTCAAAGATGTGATAGAGAAGGTAAGACCTTCAATAAAGCTTGACGGTGGTGATATTGAGTTAATAGCGATTAAAGACGGCGTTGTCTATGTACAGCTGCAAGGCGCATGTGTAGGGTGTGGTTCTGCAGGTACTACTATCAAATTCGGTGTTGAAAGACAGATACAGACACTGATACACCCAGAAATAAAAGTAATGTCCGTCCCTCATGGATGGGAAGATAAATTGGATCAATTAGGTTAATATGAGTAAAATTAGTCGAGATTTATTATTGCAGAGAGCAGAAGGTGAATTCTTAAAAGGTGATTACCGTAATGCTTTAAGATCCTATGGTCTGATCTTAAAAGATTATCCTTCTTTGGATGAAGCAAAGATAGGTGTGTATCTGAGTGACCTTGGAATTGAAAGTGAAGAAGAAGCACAGGCTCTGTTTGATTATTATCAGGTCATTAAAAGTGAAAAAGAGAATGCGGTAGACATTATTGACGGTCTTATAGATTCTTTAGATACTTCTAAAAAGTATATTCAGGATCTTTTGCTTGATCCGCTGGAAGAGCAGGTTGAATATGGTGACGGGATCCGATATTCAGATTTCTTGGCATTGGTTAAAAGCAGAGGTAGTTTCAGAGAGGCTTTTGAAGATATCATGTTCTCTACCAAAGTGATCATTACAGAAAAAGATGAATTCATTGATTTTGTGACACAGCTAGCAAAAGAAGGTTTTGATGAGATGGCACTGAATTATCTTGATGCAACGACAAGTCTTTTTGGTGATGATCAGGATGTTCTGGCGCTGTATAATGTTGTTAAAGGGACACAGCAGTGAAATTAGACTTTAATCAAAAGGGCTATGCCTATATTACAGATGATACTTCTCAATTGGATGAGCAGACACTATTTATTAAAACGGCACAGAACAGCCGCTATTATGATGCAATGGAATCCAAACCTGAAGTAATTGGATCTAAAGAGCTGATAGCACTCTGGGGACTTGAGAAGATGAAAGTGGTCGGTGTTACCGGAACCAATGGTAAAACGACCGTAACAGCGGCTATTTACTCTTTTATGCTTGATCTTGATGAGAAACCTGCCCTTCAGGGTACAAGAGGTCTATTTGCGGAAGAGAAGCGTATTGAAGACAAAAGTATGACAACACCTTCTATCTTGGAGACTTTACATAATATGAAACAGACTTTTGATCTGGGCTGTAATTATTTTATTATGGAAGTGAGTTCGCATGCGATCGATCAAAAGCGTATTGAAGGGCTTGAATTTGCATTGAAAGTGCATACCAATGTGACTTCTGATCATTTGGATTATCATGGTACGGTAGAAGAGTACAGACGTGTAAAAAGTCTTTTTTTCGCAGATGAGACGCCAAAACTGTTGAATAAAGATGATATTAAAAATATCACCTATAATCCTATTGGTGCGCAGAGTTACGGTGTAGATGAACCGGCCACTTTTAAAGTACAGGCATTTTCACTTTTACACGGTATTACGGCCGGTATCAAACATTTGCAGGAAGAAGCAACGTTCCATTCACCTATGGTGGGACTCTTTAACCTCTTTAACCTTATGGCAGCAATCGGTGCTGTACAAATGTTGACAAAACGGCCGATACAGGAGATCTGCGATGTGGTAGAGAATTTTGCCGGTGTTGCGGGACGTATGGAAGTGGTGAGCCGTGATCCGCTTGTCATTGTGGATTTTGCACATACGGATGACGGGATGTTTCAAGTGCTTGACTCCATCAAAGATAGAGATATCTCTGTAGTCTTTGGTGCCGGTGGTAACCGTGACAAGGAGAAACGTCCTAAAATGGGAGCAGTAGCCGGTAGGTTTGCAAAGAAAATTTATGTGACTTCTGATAACCCTCGTGATGAAGTTCCCGAAATGATCCTTGAGGATATTCTGGTTGGTCTGTATGGGAAAGAGCATGTGACTGCTACACCTGACAGGAAACTAGCAATCAAAATGGCACTTGATGATCTTGGTGAAAATGATGTGCTTTTGATCCTTGGAAAAGGTGATGAGGACTATCAGGAAGTGAAAGGTGTGAAACATCATTTTGATGACAGGGAAGTTGTGAGAGAACTTTTAAACCCGTAATAAACATCTTAATGACGTAGGTCGGGTTGCCCTCAACCCGACATAATTTTATATGCAATAATACTTCTTTTTTAAATCTCAAATGAAATGT
Organism: uncultured Sulfurovum sp.; assembly: GCA_964496995.1. GTDB lineage: Bacteria > Campylobacterota > Campylobacteria > Campylobacterales > Sulfurovaceae > Sulfurovum. The sequence goes on along the minus strand of CAZCBU010000108.1, from coordinate 11,510 downwards.
CGGGATGAGGGCATCCCGACCTACAGTTTATTTTATATTTCCCATATCAAACTTTTCTCCGGTCTTTTGTGTATGCTGATACAACTTCCATGCGTGTACAATTTGATATGTCATCCATCCGAAAGAGAGAATTGTTAGTAGCCCTGCCAAGTAGATAAAAGGTGCTATGAACAGTGACAATACAAAAGTGACAACGGTTGTCAAATGGATGTAAAGATGTTTCATGGCAGTTTTGGGATGGATGATCTCGTGCATCATCGGTGCGGTGAAGTAGCCTTGGCTATTTAAGTGGAACCAGGTTAGAAAGGGAACTATCTTATAGAACATGGCAAATACGATACTGAGCGCGAACGATGCAAAGAAAATAAAGCTTAGAGATTGGATAACGGTGTTATCTGTAAACTGGGTCACAGAGATGCCAGACATGCTTAAAATAAGGGATACAAGTCCCAAGCGCCAAAACCAAACGGTGGCATCTGTCAAAGGCCGTTTTCTCTGAGTCAGCCTTTTGAGCGTCAAGAGGGCATAGGCTATAAGCAGGATAGAGAGCAAAAGATTTGAAATTATCCATATGGATGGGTTGAATAATCCTATGAATGTTGTCATAACAAGTATTGCCAGCAATGCTAAAGGCAGATAGTCAGTGATGACTTTGGGGTAGGCAGGAGTCACGTAAAACATTTCTATGACCTGAAAAGAGATGGCAATGATAAGCAGTGCTATCCACCCGAATAATCCAAAAGAGTAGTGGGCTTCTCTGATCTGCATATAATAGCTTCCATCATTTATCCCCCAAAGTGAAAAGGTAAGATAGAGTGCCAAAAGTACAACAAAGGCCAAAGCAAAAAGTGCGATGGACATACCTTTGGAGGACGCACTGTGGTTTGGAAGTTTTATGAGGTCTTTAAGCATGATAGCCACAATATAGAGGATACTTGAGCCCAGTAAAAGTGAAGCCAGACCAAACAGCCATGTCTGCGATAGATTAAATGCAAGTAGGAGAGTGATCACCCCAAGTATGAAAGGATACTGGACAAAATTTGCTTTTGTAACAGGTGATCGTAGTGTCACCCCGGCAATGACCGGCAGCATTTGAAAGAGTGCTGCGAACATGAAAGAGAGCATAACCCCCAGTGTAAGGGTATGTGTAAGTGTGATCGATGCAGGACTGTGAACCTGAAATACGGTGTTTTGAAACAAGAGTATGAAAATTCCGCTGAGCATACCAAAAAGAGCCCCTGCAAAAAAGAAGCGGAATACGACAGATATAGGAGGAGCCTGATCTAAAGAGAGACCGTTTTGACTAAACATACTTACTCCTTGGTCGGGTCTGGAACAAATAACTCACTTAAATCGATATGGGAAGCTTTACATATCAGGATATGCCAATCCCCGTTTTCATCTTCTCTGTTAATGACTTGATAATTCTGTTCACTTGCAAGATCAATGAGGGGAATGGGATTTTTACGATGGAGCATATAGAAGTAATTCTCTTCATTCAACTCCTGTAAGGCTTTCATGGCCAGTTCAAGAGGCTTCGGATGTTCCAGTCCTCTGGCATCTAATACGATTTTTTTTAGGTTTGTCATAACGTGATTATAGCTCAACTGCTTTCATCTTTGCTAATGTACTTTCTTTTATTTCTGCCGGAAGGACTCTGTCGCACATGGCATAGAGCATCTGCTCCTCTTTCATATTGTGCTGTTGTAACAGGATCATCATTGATTCACACAGAGAAAGATACGCATCTTTGTCCTGCTCTTCAATGGCACCTGCAAGTTTTCCGATGAGTCCCTTGACCTGTTCATGTTCGTAGCGCATGACCTGTGTGGGCCCTTCAGAACTTCCTGTCTGTGCTTCAAAGGCAGGAAAAAGTTCTTCTTCTTCTCTTTTGAAGTGTCTCAGTGTATCGTTTGCAAAGAGCATGAATTTCTCTTCTGTCTCGCTCCAGTTACCATTTGCTGCCGCCTGCTCTGCAGCTGCAAACTCTGTATCACAGTCTCTGTGTTCCTGCGTCATAAATTGTGAAATTATCATACTTACCCCTTTTGTATTGTAATCATTTGGTCCCAAAGTTCTGTAGAGAGTAGGATCTTCTCTACACGTGCCTGCCAGAGTCTTCCAAACTCTTTTTTCTCATCTTGACTTGCCAAACCTTGCATTGCTTTTCCCATAAGAGGCTGCATCATAGGATCCGCACCTATCATTGACGGGTTATAGCTAAGTATTACACTCTCCTTGGTATCTGTTCTTGTAAGTTTTACTTCTCCGTCCATAGGTACACCATAAGAGACAAGATTATTTCTTGCAAAAGTGCCGTTCAGTCCTTTAAATCCGCCAACACCGTTTGCTCCGGCAATAAAAGAGATAACATTACATGTGACACCTGTTACACCTTCTTCTTCACGTTGATTCATTGAGACATGAATAGAACCTCTTTGCGGAAGTTCAGCTCCGTAAAGTGCTTCAAGACCTTTTAATGCCATAAGGTAGGCACCCGCTACAGTGGGACATGAATGGCCGGCAAGTTTTACACATTCAATGTAGGTAATTTCCATTTTCCCTTCTTCAAAAGCACCAAGAAAATCACTGAGTGGGTCTTGAAGCCTAATAGATGGTATATTGTCAAAAAATGCAGGATAGTTCATATGTTTCCCCTAATAACGAATTAATGAATTATAGTACAAGAAAAGAATTCAATGGTTGATATTTATCAAGAGAGTCGTATAAACTTTTATTAAGCAAATAAGAGTAAAATACTCCTAATTAATATAAACTAAAAGGAATTACCATGATACCAGGTGTACCACAACCAGCGTTCTATATATTTAAATGTCAGCAGTCAGCACCTCCGGGAATGCCAAAACCAAGCTGTGTAAGTCAGAATGATCCAGAGTCCCAGCAACTTTTCCAACATTTGGCGCAGAGCCTGATGATGAAGGGTATCATCGGGACAGTGCAACCGATCCAGACAGGGTGTCTTAACCGTTGTCAGCAGGGTCCTGTAATGCTTGTAGAACCTGGACATACGATGTATGTAGGGTTGACAAAAGAGAAGATAGACAGGATCATTGATGAACATATCATTGGCGGGAATATTGTTTCTGAATATGTGATCCCGGATGAGATGTGGGGTGAAGCAATTCCTCCATCCCAAATGGCCAAATAGTTCACTTAGCGTATGATACCTGTTCCCGTAAAGACTGTGGGGACGGGTAAAAACGGTCACTTCCCAATTCCTTCACAATTACAGTATAATATTGTTATAGAAAGTGTGTCGGATTTTGGTATAATTCCGGCAATATTAAGAAAATAGGAAAGATAATGAACATTACCATGCTTTATTCTAAATTACATAGAGCTACTGTGACCGATGCAAATTTGAATTATGTAGGCTCTATTACCATAGATCAAAATCTTTTGGATGCTGCAAATATGCGTGTCGGACAGAAGATAGACATTGTAAATATTAACAATGGTGAACGTTTTTCTACCTATATTATCTCCGGAGAGAGAGGCAACGGTGACATTTGTTTAAATGGTGCAGCTGCCAGAAAAGTACATAAAGGTGACAAGATCATCATTATTGCCTATGCGACGATGAGCGAAAAAGAAGCAGATGAACATCTTCCAAAGATCGTTATTTTAGATGATGATAATGGGATCGCCCAGGAATTTGAGGGGTTGGAATAATGTTTGAAGGTCTAGACATGGGTAAAATGTCGGAAATGCTTACTCAGGTGCAGGAAAAAGCCAAAGAGATGCAGGAACAGGCTAAAAATGTTGAATTTACAGCAAAAGCAGGCGGCGGTCTCATTGAAGTGACAGCGAATGGTGCCGGTGAAGTAATAGATCTGAATATTGATGATTCGCTGTTAGAAGATAAAGAGTCTTTACAGATCTTGTTGATCTCTGCGATGAATGATGTGACTAAAATGATAGAAGATAATAAAAAATCTCAGGCGATGGGAATGATGGGTGGAATGAACCCTTTTGGTTCATAGGCAAATAGAGTTTTAAACTCTGTTAACATCTACAAGATAGCTGAATTCTTTTGAGGACTTCAGTCTGTTTACTGTGTTTGCAGTAAATGAGTGCTTTCCGTCTTTTCTGACGATCTCTTTGAGTATTTTACTTATTTTCATCTTTTTTCTCCTTTCTTAATGTTGTTAAACGATATCTCTTGTTTGAGATGGCGTTATTGTAAACTATGATGATTACCAAATGGTAACAAAGGAATAAAATATGAATGAAGTAACACAGGCGATAGAGAATGATTCTGTTGCAAAAATGAAATCATTGTTGAAAAACGGTGTGGATCTTAAAAAACCTATCTTGATAGGGGAAGAGTATGAACTTGAAGATTATGATGAAATATCGCCCTTCTTTTATGCCATCCGCAAGTATGCGTCTATGGAGATGCTCGAGTTGATGCTGGAAAATGGCATAGATCTGCATGAAGTTGATTCTGACGGTATCTCTGCACTTGATATGGCCATCAAGTTCAAGCGTAAAGATGTGATACAGTTCTGCCTCGACAGAGGATTTGAGATCAACAGCAGTAAGCGAAAAAGCGGGATCACTCCGGTGATGCTGGCAGCCTGTTTCTCTGACATAGAGATGATGCAAATGCTTCTTGATAACGGAGGAGAGATCAATCAGGCAGACAAGTCCGGTATGGCACCCAAAGACTATGCCAAAAAACTCGGACAGAAGAGAATGCTTGAATTTTTAGATGAGAAAGGTGCAAGATTCTCTGCCTATCCTAATGAATAAATAGCTGTAATCAATTTGTAACTATTTTTTTCTATACTTCCGCCATCTTAAAACATACGAGGAAGAAAAATGAAAAAAATTGTACTTTCCGCAGTAGCAATTACAACACTTGTCATGACAGGTGTACAAGCGGATAGCGCCTCTGATATCGCAGAAATGAAGGCGATGATGAAGCAGATGAATCAGCGTCTTGCTAGGTTGGAGACTGAGAATAAACAGCTTAAGTCGCAAGTGAAAAAGTCTACATCTTCACATAAAACTTCTACAAAAAAGAAAAAATCAGCAACAAAGAAAACTTATGCGACATCTACACCGGTTGAGAAACAGGAAAAAGTTGATACTTTGGTAGAGAAGTATGAAAAAGCAACTCCGGTTTTTGCAAAAACATCTAAATTGAAGTTTTCCGGACTTCATTATATAGGTGCAAGACACAGATCTTACTCTGAAAATTTTGGGGCAAAAGATAGTGAAACACACTTTGAAACCAGACGTAACTACATTCAGGTAAAAGGATACTTTTTTGATGATCCTAAATCGTATGTAAGAGTGACACTGGATACTTTCCAAGATAAATTTGACCCGGATGATACACAAAAATCAAATGCCGACGGTTCATGGTTGGTAAGACTTAAATATGCGTATATCTGGCTTAATGATATTGGTGGGGACCTTTTACCAGGTACCGGGGTCGAATTTGGTCAGGCACACAGACCTTGGATCGACTATGAAGAACACAACTCTTTCTTTTATAGGTCAGTTTCTAAAGTATTTGTTGAGACCAAAAATGCGGCAGACCTTACAAACTCGGCAGATGTAGGTGTAAATATTAAAACAAAACTTCCATATTTCTCTTCTGAGTTTGGTGTGTATAATGGAGAAGGATACCATGCACCTGAATTTGGTCATAATGTATCGTTTGAGTGGAGAGCAACTGCTCACTTGCTGGGAACAGGTCTTACACAAAAAGATCACCCTACAAAAGTGACTTACTGGGATGCATCATTCTTTGGTCAGTACAATATGGATAATGACAAATATACTTATATAGGACCAGATGGTACAGAAGATGGACAAACCTATAAATTCTTTGGGCTTCATACGGTCTATAATCAACCGGCATTCATGATCGGTGCACAGTATGTGAAATCTGAATTTGATTATGAAGATATTACAAACCCGACAAAAGATTGGTATAAAAAGAGTGGAGAAGGGTATTCTGCACATGCAGTGGCTAGATTTGGTGATGATTATGAGTATGAAGTGTTTGGACGCTATGACCACTGGGAACCAAAAAATGCAAATGACAATGCAACCGGTATTGAGAGTTTCTCAACAGATAACTTTATTTACGGTGTTGCCTGGCAGCAGAACAAGAACTTGAAATGGTTGTTAAACGGTGTAACATATAAAGCAGATGAAGGTCTTAACTATAAGGGTAAAGAAGCTGATGACTTTACAGATATTATGTTAACAGCTGAGGTAAAGTGGTAATACCCCTTCCTCTCTCCTCCTTTTGTAAAGCAAGAAATGATGGACAATGTTCATCTTTCTTATTTTCTCTAAGAGATTTTTTTTAAAACAAATCATACTTTTCTTATAGCAGTAATCAGTAACATTTATGTAATACTTTTTATCTATACTCCTCCTAATTTAGAAACAAAGGTATAGATTGAAAAAAATACTCTTATTGCTCTCTTTTGCAGCAAGCATACAACTTTTTGCACATACAGATGATCCATTGGTTAAATCTGAAAACTCACTCACTCTGTTGAATGATAAAGTAGATTTTTATGGTGATGTTCGTGTTAGACATCAAGAGATACATAGAGATGATAAAGACAACTCCTATCAGCAACGTTACAGAATTAGACTGGGGATGAGTTATGACATTACAGATAATCTCATCTTTGAAGCTCAGACATCTTCAGGGAAAGGAAATCCTACTTCTGGTAACGTGAAATTCTCTGACGGTTTGGATATAGATAAGTTTAAAGTAGATGTACTAGACCTGGAATACAAGTTTGATAAGTCATGGATGCGAGCAGGAAAGAGTAAACACTATTTTTACAGACCTATGAAAACACAGCTTATTTGGGATAATGATATTCGTCCTGAGGGTGTGAGTTACGGCTATAAAAATGGAAGTAGTGCTACTGCCGGTATTTGGAAAGTACATAGACTGGAATTGCAGGATGATCCTAATTCAGATGATATCTATATGTTTTCCGGTCAGTATATTCATCAAATAAAATACAATGAAGGTACTACTTTTAATGTAGGTGGTGGTTTTCACCATTATGAAGGTGTCCAAGGCAATACTGCTCCTTATGCTAAGGGTCCATTGGGAAACTCCTACAGTAATGGTACGTATGAAAATGATTATTCCATTGTTGAACTTACAGCTGAAGTAAAATTTAAAGATGTACTCGGGAAACCTCTTAAGATCGCAACAATATTTGCTTACAATGCTGCTGTTAGTGATGAAAATTTTGGGTATGACTTTTCTATGCAGTGGGGTTCTGCTAAAAAGAACAACCTTGACTGGCAGTTGGGATATACCTACAGAATGGTACAAAAAGATGCTGTTTACGGGGCACACAATGACTCGGACTTTATTGCCGGAGGAACAGATGGTAGAGGGCATATCTTTACGGGAAAGATGAAAATGAACCCAAATCTTTATACCGCATTTCACTACCAGTGGTCCCAAAAACACATCAGTACAGAAGCGACACATTATGATAGGTTGATGCTCGATCTTATCCTCAAGTTCTAAAACACTAAGGAGTATTACAATTTGGTAACATTATTGTAATACTTTTTTTCTATAATCCCCACAATTAAAATTTTCACACAAGGTTTACGATGAATAACACGATCAAAATGATACTTGGAGCAGGCTTTGCAGTAGCAGTTGCATTTTATGCGAACTCTCTGGTAGATAACGCAACACACAGCGGGTTCCTGGTTCTGGCAGCAGTTTTCGGCGCCTATATGGCTATGAACATCGGGGCAAATGATGTTGCGAATAACGTGGGACCTGCCGTTGGTTCAGGTGCTTTGACGATTGGAGGGGCAATTATTATTGCTTCTATTTTTGAAGCGAGTGGTGCCTTGATCGCCGGTGGAGATGTGGTCGGTACCATTAAAAAAGGGATCATTGATCCGGCAGCCTTTGGCAATGATTCTATGATCTTTGTCTATGCTATGTCTGCAGCGCTGCTTGCTGCGGCGCTCTGGCTGAACCTTGCGACATGGCTTAAAGCACCGGTATCCACAACACATTCTATTGTCGGTGGTGTACTCGGTGGTGGTGTGGCAGCAGGTGGTTTTGCCATTGTTTCCTGGGGTACCATGGGTAAGATCGCTGCATCATGGGTCATCTCTCCTGTGCTTGGTGGTGTGATCGCTGCCATATTCCTTTATGTGATCAAATCTCAGATCCTCTACAAAGAAGATAAACTGGCAGCAGCAAAGAAAGTAGTACCTGTGCTTGTGGCATTGATGGCTGCAGCTTTCATTACCTACCTGACAGTAAAAGGTCTTAAGAAGATCTGGCCGGTCATTGTTGATACACTCTCTTTCCTTCCACAAACGAAAAAGCCAAGTATCTGGGTGGCGTTGATCTTTGGTCTGATCGGTGCGGGGGTAACCTTCTCACTGGTAAAACCTAGAATTGCCACAAGGGTTGTGGGTATGGAAAATACAAGAGAAGCGTTGAATATTCTCTTTACGATCCCACTTATCTTTGCTGCCGCACTGTTGAGTTTTGCACACGGTGCCAATGACGTTGCCAATGCCGTTGGCCCTTTGGCTGCAGTCTATGATGCGTTGACAAATACAGAGGTTGCTACAAAAGTGGCGATCCCGTTATGGGTCATGGTCGTCGGTGGTCTGGGTATCTCTATCGGTCTGGCACTTTTTGGTCCAAGACTTATTAAGACCGTAGGCTCTGAAATTACAGAACTTGACCAGATGAGAGCTTTCTCCATTATGATGGCTGCTGCGATCACTGTGGTCATCGCTTCCCAGCTTGGTCTACCAGTCTCTTCTACACACATTGCGGTGGGCGCCATTTTTGGTGTCGGTTTCCTGAGAGAGTGGCTTGACAGCAAAAATATGAGTGAAAAACAGTTAAAACTGCAAGAGGCGATTGAAAAACGTGATGCCATTAAAGCAAAACTTGATACGTTGAAAACAGAAGAAGATTATAAGCAGCAGGTTGAACTTATGGCTCAATTGAAATATAAGAAGAAAAAAGTAAAAAGTCTTAAAAAATCATTGCGTGAAAACTATGTGAAGCGTGGCATGGTCAAGAAGATCATTGCGGCATGGATCATTACGGTACCTGCTGCGGCTTTTTTATCTGCTATTATCTTTTATGTCCTGAAAGGGATTGGAGCATAGGTTGTTTTACAAAACATGCATAACTAATATCACCTTTGTGGGTACTCCACCCACAAATCTCTTCCAAATTATTTCCTCTGTTTTTTGTGTGCTATAATTCATCATGCAAAACACTATAGAGATCATCGTGATTGAAGATGAAGAAGATATTTTAGAACTTATTGAATACCACCTTTCTTCTGAAGGATATGAAGTGACAGGCTTTTTATCTACTGAGAATGTTGAACAGTTTTTGGAAGAAGAAACGCCTTCATTGATGATCGTGGACAGAAACCTTCCAGGTATGGAAGGCAGTGAATTTGTCACTTACCTGCGTGATATCGGTTACTCCATCCCTGTGATCTTTCTTACGGCAAAAGACAAAGAATCTGACCTTGAAGAGGGATTTGATGCCGGTGCGGATGATTATATTACCAAGCCATTCCGTCCAGTAGAGTTAAAACTTCGGGTCAAAGCACTGCTAAAACGCTATGGTGTACTAAATAAACAGAAACGGCTTAAATACAAGCAGCTTACCATTGACCTTGAAGATAAAAAATGTTTTTCCAATGAAGAAGCTGTCTCTTTGACCCCTCTTGAATTTAATCTGGTCAAAACATTTATGGAAAATATTGATAAACCGTTAACACGGGATTTCCTGCGGGATGAGGTATGGGGATCAGAAGGAGAGGGCATTAATGACAATGCGGTCAATGTAGCGATCAACAGACTGAAAAATAAAATTGATCCAAAGAATGAATATAATTACTTCAACCCGGTATGGGGTGTAGGGTATAAGTTTTCCTAATAGGGATATGTGGTCGATAAATCAACCCTACCGTAAAATTATGTAGGGTCAGTTTACCGACCATAACACTTTAAAATATGACAATATGACATGTTTTTAAACTTTTTTCTCCTAAACACGGTACACTTCACTTATGAATAAATTAGAAACCCTAGAACACTATTTCGGACACAGTGCATTCAGACCCTTGCAGGAAGAGGTGGTAGATGCTATTCTCAACAAAGAAGATGTATTAATGATCCTGCCTACAGGTGGAGGAAAGTCACTCTGCTATCAGTTACCTACACTGCTTATGGAAGGCATCACGGTGGTGGTCTCTCCTCTGCTTGCACTGATGCATGACCAAGTAGTGGCACTCAAAGCCAATGGTATTCCTGCAGCGATGCTGAGTTCTATGCAGGACCTGGATGAGAGTCAGAAGATAGAGCAGGAGCTGAGAGAAGGGAAGATAAAACTGCTTTATGTAGCACCGGAACGTTTGACCAATGCCTATTTCCTCAATCTGCTTCATCAACTCCCTATCAACTTCTTTGTGATCGATGAAGCACACTGTGTGAGTGAATGGGGACATGAATTCAGAGAGAACTACAGACGACTCTCTTTGCTCAAAGAGCAATTCGCTACCACGCCTATTGCAGCATTTACAGCTACTGCAACCAAGGCAGTGGAACAGGATATTGCAACAAATTTAGGACTGGTCGACCCTAAGCGTGTGAGAGGTTCTCTCTTCAGAGATAACTTGACCATCCATGCCAAACATCGTATTAAAGACGGACGTGCTCAGCTGATGGAGTTTTTGAAGATGCATAAAGATGAATCGGGGATCATCTATACACTTTCACGAAAATCCACAGAAGCTGTGGCACATTTTTTACAGACCAAAGGCATAGAGGCAAAGCCCTACCATGCAGGTTTACCTACACAAGAGAAAAACAGTACTTATGCGGATTTTGTGGCAGACAGAGTAGAGATCGTGGTGGCGACCATTGCTTTTGGAATGGGGATCGACAAGTCCAATATCCGTTTTGTGGTGCACATGACCATGCCGAAGACCCTGGAGAATTTTTACCAGGAGATAGGACGTGCAGGCAGAGACGGACTGGAGGCAGAGACTCTTCTGCTTTTCTCAGCACAGGATATCGTACAGCAAAAGATGTTCATAGAAGATCTTCCAGACACACCCTATAAAGAGCATGCTTTTAACAAACTGGACAGCATGGTACGTTTTGCCAATTCTGAGAATTGTCGTCATCAGAGTGTTGCTGCTTATTTTGATGACCGTATAGAAGGCTGTGTGGATAAGTGTGATAATTGTACAGCACCTGAGAGTGAAAAAGTTGATATCACTATAGCTTCACGTATGTTACTCTCTGCTATTTTAAGAACAGATCAGAAATTCGGGCTGCATTATGTGATCGATGTCATTAAAGGCAGTAAAGAACAACGGATACTTCAAAATGCTCATGATACGCTTTCCGTTTATGGCATTGGCAATGAATATTCAAAGAACCAGTGGTTGACGATCGGTGACAAGCTCCTG
>CAZCBU010000107.1:0-2640 GCA_964496995.1 uncultured Sulfurovum sp. | reverse complement strand
TTTGGCAATGAGTTCATCGAATGTCTTTGATGAGTGTTCGGAAGAAGAGGATTTCTGTGTTGAAGGTGTCTCTGTTACAAGTTCTTCAGATTTTGCCTGAGGGGTTTCATGAGAAGTGGTTTCTGTAGCAGGTTCTTGTGTTTTTTGTACGCTTTCTGAAACAGGTTCAGGCTGCTGTACTTCTGCTTGAATTACAGTCTCAGTTGGACCGGCAGTTTTATTTTCCTCTTCAGTGGAGGTTACTTTCTGCTCTTCCTGAACGTCTGCCTTGGGCAGTGTCGCTACGATCTCATCTTCGGTAATGGTGATGACTTCGTTGGGCAGTGTACTGTCCTGGTACGGTGTGGTGACCATGATCTCTGTGACTTCTACTCCCTGCAGCTCTTTTTCCAGGGAACGGATCATCATATTGATATCTTTGATCTCCAAAGCTTCCATCATTTTAAAGAGCGTGAGTGTCAGTACAAACTCTCCGTCACTTCCGAGTGCGAGTAGGGATTTTGAATCCGCGATCACTCTGAAAAAACGCTCAATGATCATCGCGGAGAATTTACTGCTCTGTGTAAGCAGTAATTCTTTAAGATAGAGAGTAAGTTCATCAAGGATCATCTCTGCTTCATAGTCTGCTGCAAGTTTGATGAATGCCAGGATCTTGTTTTTGTCTTTTTTGAGAATATCGTTCAGCAGTGCATCAAGAAGACTGGGTTCAATGATACCCAGCATACCGGTTACCGTAGCCATGTCAACATGATTCTTGGAATAAACGATCGCCTGGTCAAGCAAAGTAAGAGAATCTCTTAAAGAGCCTGCCCCTGAACGGGCAATAATATCCAAAGCCTCTTTTTCATACCCGACATTCTCCAAATTTAAAATATGCTCCAAGTGTTTCAGAACAAGATTCTGTGGGATCTTTTTAAACCTGAAGTGCTGTGTACGTGAGAGTATGGTTGCCGGAAGTTTCAAAGGATCGGTGGTTGCCAGAATGAATTTTACAAAATCCGGCGGCTCTTCCAGGGTTTTAAGCAAGGCATTGAATGCCTGCGGTGTCAGCATATGGACTTCATCGATAATGAAGATCTTGTAACGTGCCGAAGAGGGTTTGTATTTGGTATGTTCGATCAGGTCTTTAATATCATCAATACCGCGGTTGGAAGCGGCATCCATCTCAATGATATCCATATGTCTGTTCTCTGCAGACATGACACAGTGTGTACAGACACCGCAGGGGTGGGAAGTTGTCCCTTTTTCGCAAAGCAGTGCTTTGGCAAAAATACGTGCGGTTGATGTTTTACCGCTTCCTCTGAGTCCGGAGAAAAGGTAAGCATGAGAGAGTCTGTTGCCATCAAGTGCAAGTGATAACGTTTGGGAAACGGATTCCTGACCTATGAGGTCATCAAAGGTGGCAGGACGATACTTTCTTGCTAAAGCTAATGACAACAGTGACTCCTGATTTTTTCTTGCTACCATTGTAGTGCATTTTTACTTTTGGTTGGTATAATTGGATAAGAAAAAATGATAAAGGTTTGACTATGCGAATGGATAATGAAGAGGAAAGCCGAAATGTAGATGACAGGCGGGAAAGTACCGGCAAGGGCGGGGGAATGCCGTCTATGCAGACGATGATGATCCTTTGGCCGATCGTGAAACCACTGCTTAGATCGAAGTTCGGTTTAGTGGTCATCGGTGCTGCTGTGGCAGCGTATATGATGGGATATAACCCGCTGGCATTGATAGGTATTGGTGGCACTTCCTCCCAACCTGTCAATAAAGCGGAAGATGAAAAAAGAAAAGTATTTATTTCAAAAGTCTTAAAAAGTACGGAAGATGTATGGACAGAGACTCTGGCAAAATACGGTATGAGATACACCAAACCGGTTATGGTACTTTACAGAGGCTATACCCGAAGCGGATGTGGTGCTGCACAGTCACAGATGGGACCGTTTTACTGTCCGGTAGATAAAAAAGTCTATCTGGATCTCGGTTTTTTTGATGAGTTGGCAAAACGACACAATGCTCCGGGTGATTTTGCACAGGCATATGTGCTTGCGCATGAGATAGGGCATCACATTCAGGATCTTGAAGGGACACTGGACAAAGTACAGAGAGCCAAACAGAGTTGGGGTGGCCAGTCTGCAAAATCCAATGCTCTTCAGGTAAGAGTAGAGCTTCAGGCTGACTGTTATGCCGGAGCCTGGGCGCATCATGCACAGAAGAAATTTAAAATGCTTGAACCGGGTGATATTGAAGAAGCCCTTAATGCAGCATCTTCCATCGGGGATGACAAGTTACAGAGAGAAGCAGGGCAGCGTGTCCGGCCGGATGCCTTTACCCATGGGTCTTCAGCCCAACGTGTGAAGTGGTTCAAACGCGGATTTGTTTCGGGTGACCTCAGACAGTGTGATACTTTTCAATAAACTGGAAATGGAAAATAACTTCGTGAGTACAAGGCATGCCTTGTACTCACCTCGGTACTAACAAATATTAACCCCATCTTCGCTATAATCTCTCCAATTAAATAAACACAATATAAGCGAGAAAACAATGAGTTACGATCCAAATGAGATTGAAGCCAAATGGCAGAAAAAATGGGAAGATGAGCAGGCTTTTGAACCTTCTGATTCTTATGAGCAAAAGAAAAAA
>CAZCBU010000106.1:0-5113 GCA_964496995.1 uncultured Sulfurovum sp. | reverse complement strand
CTTGAGAAATGGTAATACAATTAAAAAGTTATTTATAGGGAAACCAAAAGATAACTTTATTATGTTAGAGGAAAGGGATTAGAATGAAAAATATAAAAAAGAAAGGTATACAGCTTGTTGTTGCATGTATGATGACTTTTGGTCTGGCAAGTACAGCAATGGCGGAGAGTTGTTCAACAAAACTGTTTTCAGTTACTATAGACAGTAAACTGACAATAGGAGATGTCATCGATAATCTTGCAGATACTTGTGGACTTACTGTAGTGGTAAAAGATGAAGCTGCGCGAAAGCGTATGAATAAAAATCTCTACTATGTCAAACTGAAGAACAGTACCCTGAAAGGTTTTCTCAATACTATCCTGAAAGATAATGATCTTCACTATACACTGGCAGGAAACAAACTTAAGATATCCTACCTTATTACACGTACGTTCCGTATTCACTATATTTCGGGACAGAGAGTGGGAAAAAGTACAGCAAACGTTACTATTGCAAATTCTCAGAACTCTGCGTCGTCAACTGGTGGAGTAGGCGGTGGATCAGGTGGAGGTGAGAATGATAGTGGTAGTAATATATCCAAAACCGGAATCTCTATTGAGAGTAATGATGAATTCCAGTTCTGGAAAACAGTTGAAAGTGAGATTCAAAGAATCCTGATAGGTGCGGCAGACAGTAGTACTCACTATACCAAAACAGGTGACAGTTGGACCGGTCCTGACGGAAAAGTCTGGGAGTATAATCCTTTAGCACCGATAGTGAACCCTGAAGCTGGTATGATCACTGTTACAGGTACCGAGAAGCAGATCAACAGGGTTGCAAGATATATTCATACACTTTCCAAACAGATCAAACAACAGGTATTGATCGATGTACGTATTTTGGCTGTTCAGTTTGATAACAGTCGTACGACAGGTGTGGATTGGTCCCAACTCTATACATTGCAAAACGTTACAGTCAACTCATTGAGAATGGCACAGCAAAACATAGCAGAATACACATTTGATCAATTGACCGGGATTACGGAAGCAAAATTTGCACCGGATACGGAACCTACTTCTGCCGGTCTTGTACAGATCACAGGACATACACAGGTTCAGGAAGTAATTAAGTTTCTTGGAACGCAAGGAGATGTCAAAGCGATCTCAAGTCCAAGAGTTATGACTTTGAATAATCAGCCTGCGTTGATCAGTGTCGGTAGAGAACTCTTCTATAAAATACAGTCAGCCAGTACTGCTTCAGGTGGTGGTGGTGCCGTTGCAGCACAGGGTGAGTTGGTCGACTCTGTTTTTGCCGGTATCCTTCTGGATATTACACCGGAAATTGATGCTAATGGATTGATTACACTAAAGATCAATCCTTCTATCTCTGAAACAGTAGATGCTGTCAGTGCAAACAATGCATTGAGAAAGATTCCACCGGATCTTCTAAGAAGACAGATTGCATCGGTAGTTAAAGTAAAAGATGGAGAGCATGCTATTCTCGGAGGACTCATTACCTCGAAAACCGGATATAAGGTAAACAAAGTGCCACTTCTTGGAGATCTACCTCTTCTGGAGTATGCGTTTAAACATGAAGAGAAGATTGAGACCGTTGAAGAGCTGGTTCTTATAATCACACCACATATCGTTAAGAGTGCCAAGTCAGTTTCTTTAAAAGATCTGGGGTATACTAAACTGAATGAAAAGTAGGTATGCATCTGCAAAAAATGTTTTTATCGATTCGATCGATATAGATGACTATATTGAATTGGACTCTTCCCTTACGGCTTATCAGCAGTTAGAACACAGCATTGATAAGCCCCTGAAAATGATTCTGCTTTTCGGTCGTCCGGGAACGGGGAAGAGTATTCTTCTGAATCGTCTTCAGGAAAAGCTAAAACATAAACGGGAAATATACTATTTTGATACACCGGCTATCAATGAAAAAGAGTTTTTTCAAAAGATATTCAAAGTGTTGACAAATAAATCCTTGCCTCAAAATACAGAAGTAAACTTTTCTGCGCTTGTGAACTATTGCAAGGAACTAAGAGGGAAAAGAGAAATTATCATTATTCTGGATGAAGCGCAAATGTATGATGCCCAGATGATGGAAAAAATTCGTTTGATTTCAGACAGTAGAGCGGTAAAGTTTATTGTTTCTCTCCATAAAACGGATGATGAAGATCTTGTTGCCAAAGAACATTTTCAATCAAGAATATGGGAAGTTGTTGAGCTTAAGAATGCTACATTGTCGGATCAAACTGCATATATTCATAAAAAACTTCTAAAAAAGAATCTTTTTGAAATTGCCAACAGTATCAAAGACAAGAATATGAAATTGATCCATAAATTCACAAAAGGCAATTATCGTGAATGTAACAAGATGATGTTTACGATTTTTGAGATATGTGAATACTATGATACAAATGAACCGTCTAAAGTGAATTATGAACAAATTCCTACAAAGGTCATTGAAATGGCAGCGTTGAAACTGGGGTATATTCATGTATAATATTGATGTACTTGAGGATGAGTGGAAGCGTTATAACCGTAAGAAGAAACGTCCATGGATTATAGGTGGTATACTCTTTTCTATTTTTTTGGCTGCTCTTGTTGTATTGTCAAGAGAAGAAATACCTTTCAAAAAGATAATAGGCAAGAACACGGATAAAGTCACACATACTCAAGTTACTACTTCTCAAAAAACTGTATATCTTGATGCCCCTTTGCATGAACTTGAGAGAAAAAAAGTGTCGATAGCGGATGATCTTCCTATGGAAACGGAAATTTCAGATGTTAAGAGAGATTCTTCTCTTAGATCTTCTTCAGATAACAGGAAAGAGAAAAAAATTCATATTGAAGTGGTTGAAGCAAATAACAAAAGTGCCTATAAAGAGGTTGAGAAGCGTTTTAGATTAGGTCATGATATTGACGATTCACTTTTTCTGGCAAAAGCATACTATTTGAAAGGACAATATAAAAAAGCGGAATATTGGGCACTTCAAACCAATAAAATTAATGAGAATATAGAAGAGAGCTGGTTGATTTTTATTAAATCAAAATATAAAAGAGGACAAGAAAATGAGGCGATCAGAATTTTGAATACTTATATTAAAAAGACAGATTCAAGCGAAGCAAAAGTACTTTTGGAAAAAATCAAAAAGAGATCTCTCTAGGTATATTTAGCTAAATAGCGGTTCATGCATGGTATTATATATAAGTAAGGAAAAGGAAGGTAAGTAATCAATGGTTAAACTTGTAGAAATGATGTTGGATGAGGGATTGATTACTAAAGAAGCAATTTCTAAATTAGTAAAAAGCCGACCTCCAAAAAAGATATCATTCGCCAATCTTATTGCAGAAGGCATGATAGAGCTGTCAGTTGTTGAAAATTTCCTTGTCAAGAAAATCAGACAAGGTGTTATCACGCTTTCCCATCTTGAGAAGATTGAAGGGATAGATGTTGTTCCGATCTTAAAAGAGGTGGCAAAAGCATTGCATATCGAATATATCGACCTGGACGAGGTTGAAATTGATATGAAGCTCTTTTCTGAAATTCCCTATAAACAGCTTATCAAATATAATGTAATTCCTATTGAAGAGACGGATTTTAATGTTCTGCTTGCCTTTGATGATCCTTTGGATATGGGTGCACAGGATGCAATACAGCGTCTTTTCCCTAAGAAACCTATTAAAATTGCAATTGCAAAACCAAGTCAGATATATCAACATCTTCAAAGACTTGAAATTAATGAAAGTGTAAAAGGACTGATTCAGGACATACGTAAGGATCTCAGTCAGGAGGGGAATATCGATGAAGATGATGAAGAGTCTTCAGCCGTATTAAAACTAATTGATATTATTTTGAAGTCAGCAATCTATATAGGGGCTTCGGATATTCATATTGAAGCAACAGAGAAGAGTTGTATTGTCCGTGAGCGTGTAGATGGTATGCTGAGACAGAGTTTTACATTCGATAAGGACATTTTCAACCCTCTCTCTTCGAGAATGAAACTTCTTTCCAATTTGGATATTGCAGAAAAACGTAAACCGCAGGATGGCAGGTTCTCCGCATCAATTGCAAATCGAGATTTTGACTTCAGGGTTTCAACACTTCCTACAATATATGGAGAATCTATCGTTTTAAGGATTCTTGATAAATCAAAAGCGATGATCAGGCTTGAAGATGCCGGAATGAGTAAGTTCTGTTATGATCGGTTCTCTGAATCAATTAAAGTACCATATGGTATTGTATTGGTTACAGGTCCTACAGGTTCAGGTAAAACGACCACACTTTACGGTGCACTTAATGCGATCAAAGATGTCAAGGATAAGATCATCACAGTTGAAGATCCTGTAGAGTATCAAATGAGTGGATTACAGCAGGTTCAGGTTCGTGCAAATGTTGGTTTGGGATTTGCTGATGCACTAAGATCGATTCTGAGACAGGATCCTGATAAGATTATGATTGGGGAGATCAGGGATAAAGAGACCTTACGTATTGCGATTCAGGCAGCATTGACCGGGCACCTTGTCCTCTCTACCCTCCACACGAATGATGCTATTTCGGCGGTAACCAGAATCTTGGATATGGGGATCGAAGAGTATCTTGTCAGTGGTGCACTGGTTGCAATACAGGCACAAAGGCTTGTCAGAAAAATATGTGTACATTGTAAAAAAGAGACTGTACTGCCTGAAAAACTTTTAAAAGATGTAAGACAGTATCTCCCGGAAAATCCGATTTTCTATAAAGGGGAGGGCTGTAAGGAGTGTGGTCACAGTGGCTATAAAGGCAGGGAGATGATCTCTGAGGTTTTAACGGTTAGTGAAACATTCTCCCGTATGATCGCACGAAATGCATCCAAAGAGGAGATGACGAAACAGGCAATAGAAGAGGGCTTCATCAGTATGTTTGAGGATGGTGTACATAAAGCATTGGAAGGTAAAACGACCATTGAAGAAATTTATAGAGTAGCGAGACTGTAAAGATGAAATATTTTAATATAACCATAATGGACAGGGGACAGAAACGTCATGAGGTTCTGAAAGCAGAAAACAAGATCTCTGCAATTAAATTAGCAAAGCAGAAGTTCCCTCAAACAATGATCATGAAAGCTGTAGAGACATCTGCACCA
>CAZCBU010000105.1:0-8125 GCA_964496995.1 uncultured Sulfurovum sp. | reverse complement strand
ACTACACTTTTTGCAGATGAATTGAATGATATTCTTTCGACCAACAAAGAGTTGCTCTTTGATTATGACCTCAAAAGCAATGAACTGCAGAGCGATATGCTTTCAAAGAGCTGGATCAACCCGGTACAGGTACGTTACGGGAAAGACTATACAACTCGGTTTATTAAGCCCGGAACTGTCGATACGAGTACATTTTCTGTATATATAGATCAGCCTATTTTCAGGTCAGGCGGGATCTATTATGCGATCAAATATTCGGATGCGCTCAGACATGCCAACAGAGCAGAGATCAAACTGCGTAAACGCCAGATGATAGGGGATGCTGTCTCTATTTTATTTAATTTGAAAAAGAACAGACTTGAGCAGAAAAAACTGAGATATCTTGTCAAAAATGACAAGATAGACATTCGTCAGAAAAAAGATTCTTATGATGCGGGTATTCTGGACAGTTCATTCCTGGACCAGGCGATCTTGAAAAAATCTCAGGATGAAGCTACATTGTTGGAGTTGGAACTTAATTACCTGGAGTTGAAACAGCGTTTTTCTCTTTTAAGTGATAAAGACCCTGCCAAACTACGTCTTCCTAAACTTAAAATGCTTTCCAGGAAAAATTATATAGAACAAAATCTTGAGTTGAAAAAAGATGTACTCAGAGCTGAAGAATCGAACTACAATGAAAAAGTCACATGGGCAAAATATCTGCCGACGGTTTCCCTGCAGGGGCAGTACAGTAATGGGGATCTAAATCCCCTTTTCCCCAGCCCCAATTTGAACGAAGCCTATTACAATTATGGTTTTTCTGTCTCAATGCCTTTGGATATCAATACTTTTTCAGATGTGGAAGCAGCCAAAGTAGAAAAGTTGCGTACAGCTACACAGGTGCTGGACCGAAAAGATACGGTACGTGAAGAGTACCAGTGGATCGATAACTCTTTAAATATTTTAGACAGAAAGATCTCTTTGGCAAGAAAAGATGAAAAGGTTTATCATAGTTTACTGAGGTTGACAAAAGATCTGGTCGGTGCAGGAGAGAAGACACAACTTGATGCAGATATCATGAGTAATTCCCTGCAGATAAGAAGATTGGATCAGCAGATCTACCGCATAGACAAACAGCTCAAACTGCTGCAGCTTTACATACGGGTGGAAAATGTACTTTAGTGAATATATGAATGAATGGCTCTACGGCAAAGAGGGCTACTATAAAACCTTTAAAGCTATAGGTAAAGCCGGGGACTTTTATACGGCGGTCAGTACCAGCAGTTTTTTTGGTGCAAGCATCGCAAACTATTTTTTTAAACTGATACAGGAAGCCAAAGCAGATAGAAACGGCTGGCTCATAGAAGTAGGTGCCCATCAGGGATACCTGCTTTGTGATATGATCCAGTGGCT
Organism: uncultured Sulfurovum sp.; assembly: GCA_964496995.1. Taxonomy (GTDB): domain Bacteria; phylum Campylobacterota; class Campylobacteria; order Campylobacterales; family Sulfurovaceae; genus Sulfurovum. The sequence goes on along the minus strand of CAZCBU010000105.1, from coordinate 6,733 downwards.
TTACACCTGTGATCCGACTTTGGTCACCTCTCTCAAGTTCGGTATTGTAGAACGCCAGCCTGAAGTGCAAAAAAAACAGTTGGCATACATTAAAGAACGTTTCGGTGATGATATCACGATCACACATTTCAATGATATTGCAGAGGTGGAAGTGGACTATGCCTTTGTCGTAGCCAATGAAATATTTGATGCTTTTCCCTGTGAATTACTCAAAGACGGAAAGATCGCCTTGGTTGAGAATGATGAGATCATTTGGCAAAATGCTTCTGAACAGACATTGGCATGGGCGGACAGACATTTGCTGAAGCAGGGAGAGATCGCTGTAGGCTACGAAGATTTTGCCAAAAGTATGTCCAAAGGTATTGGAAAATGTGATTTTGTCTCTTTTGATTACGGTGAGAAATATGTACGTAATGATTTTTCCATCCGCATATACCGGAAACATGAAACTTTTCCGCTTTTTGATGAAGCTTTGGTATTGACAGAGTCATTTCAAAAAGATGATATCACATATGATGTCAATTTTGGACATGTCATTGAAGCCTTTGGAGACAGTGGATTCAATGAAGTGCTGTATGAAACACAGGCAAGGGCTTTGGTACGTTTCGGAATTATTGATATTTTAGAGAAATTCGCCAGACAGACCTCTCAGGAAAATTACCTGAGAGAAGCTGACAAGATCAAGACACTTATCGCACCCACGATCATGGGAGATAAGTTTAAAATGGTACATTTCAGTAAATGAATTAAAGTGCTTTGAGCATTTTACATTTTTTGAGTGCCCCTGCATCTCCACCGAACATTTGGGCATATTTTTCAAATTTTTCCTGACCGATCATTGAGATGCACTCTTCATTTGTCATGGCTGAGACCGATTTGTCTTCTGTGGCAACAGTCGTTACTTCTTCCTGTTTTTTTGCAGATTTTTTATCTGTTTCCGGGTACATGTATTCTGAAGAGAAGTTTTCATCTTCAACCTCTTTGAGTTTAATATTTTTTTTGGGTGGTTTTGGTGCATGGGCTTTAGGTTTGGGTTTTACAACAGGTGCAGGTTGTATAGCGGGTTGCTGTTGACAGCCTACCATTATGAGTGCTGTACCAAGAATTGGAATTAAAGATTTCATATATTTCTCCTGAGAATTTATTGATTGATTGCGACAACGGCAATGGCAAATCCGCCATCATGGCTGATGGAAAGAGATGCATTTTTTATTTTGTGTTTTTTCTGTGCCTCTTTGCTTAACACAAAGTTGGGGGCACCTTTCTGGTCTTTTGCGATGGTGATATCATGAAATGAAAGTTCTGCACCTATACCACAGCCCAGGGCTTTGGCTATGGCTTCTTTGGCAGCCCAGAATCCTGCGACAGATTCCGGTTTTTTTGCAAGTTCGATCTCGTTTTGATTTAAAAATTTTGTTTTAAACTTGTCACCGAACTTTTCCAATGAACTTTCAATTCTTTGTATATCTATAATATCTGTACCAATTTTCATAAAGGAAGTGTAGCATAAATAGCATAAGTATTTCTCTGAAAAGTGACAGATATGGCTATGAATAATCCTTGATATGAGAGAAATATTTTATTACTTTGCTAATTTAGTAAATTGGGATCGTTTTTAATGTTTTTTCTGATTTGTTTTTTTCTTTTTCCCTCTCGGTTTTTTCAAAAAAACTAATTTTAATCCACTTCTTTTTATTGATCGTCAGTGACCAGCCAAATTTTTTGCTTTCCTGATGATAAGTTCTTGCAGTATGAAATCTATTGGTCCAGTGATATGTGTGACAAAAAGACCGAATAAAATCATTGGCTTTCAGTTTTTCCGCATCAAACAGAGTATTGACCACATCAGGAGATAATATAATCCTGTCAACCATGGCGGTATCTTTTTTTCCTATGATGCATGGATATGTAATAAAGCCATGCCTTCCAAATCCACATTTTTTCTGTTTTGGCTTAAAAATAAAATTTCCCCGTTCACTTTTAAATGTAGACATAATACGGCAGGCGTCTTCAAATGGTAGATCATGATGAAATCCTTTCATTTGCAATGCACCGTCTGCCTGTAGTTGGAGAATAGTGATGCATAAAAGTAATAATATTCTTTTCATCATAGAGGTAATGAAATTACGTAAAAAGCTTTTTCATTTTAGAAAAGAATATTCCGGCAATGCCTTTTGGTTTAGCGAGATCTTCTATGAATTGGTTATAACTCATTCGCTTCTCTTCAAGGAAAGCTTCAAGATACTCAATAGACTCATCCATACTGTGCTTCTCTTCTATTTCAAGCATTGTGGCATAAAGCGGTTCAATGACTTTGACAATGTGTTTTGGAGTTGCTTGTCTGAATGCGATAAAATTGCGTATTTTACCTTCCCTGTCTCTCTGTATATCAAAATCTGTTGTTACCCAGTAGTGGTCACCGTTTTTTGAAAGATTTTTTACGACAGCCATGATATTCTTACCATTCTTGATACTCTCCCACATAAGGTAAAAGACCGCTTTGGGCATATCGGGATGCCTTAAAATACTGTGGGGCGTGCCTATGAGTTCGCTCTCTTTATATCCTGATACTTCCACAAACTTGTTATTACCATAGCTGATAACACCTTTTGCATCTGTTTTGCTGACAAGCATATCTTTGGGATCGAGTTTAAGTTCTCTTCCTGTTGGGTGAGGGTGGATCATTGACATTTCTTTCCTTTGGATAATAGATTTAGTCCGCTAAATCATTGCTGTAGTGATGAAAAAAATTAGGTGATCTGTAGGACTGTACTATGAAAGTATAGTATATGATTATCTGTAAAATATCATATTGTTTCAAATAACTAAAATAATGATGTATTATATATAAAAAGATCCTATTGGCATGTCAGTCTGTATCCTAAAGTATAACTGTTCTCGATCAAATGTGTAGGAGAGGAAAGATGCTGCATCATCTTTTTGTTAAACCGGTAAATGAGCTGAATGAGCTTGTTGTCATGAGAATGGTCAGGTATTTCATCATGCCATATATGAATGATCAGTTCGTCATGGGAAACATATGTTCCTAAATTATATATTAAAAGCTCCAGTAGGAGGCGTTCTTTTTTTGTGAGCTTTAATTGCTCTCCTTTGCAAGTAAGATTTGCGTGGTTTTTATCCCAGATAAGATCTTCTCTGAGATGGATAGATTCTTTTGTTTGTATCTGTTTGATCAGGTTGACCATAGTCTCTTTGAGCAGAGTATCATCAATAGGTTTTAAAAGATAGGCTTCGAGTTTCAGACTTACTGCAGATAAGAGTTTTTCCCTGTCAGAGTGGGCACTTAACATTATGATATGTGTGTCCGGATCATCTTTGCGTATGATCTTTACCAGATCAAGCCCGTTAAGAAGCGGCATACTGATATCCAAAAGGAGAATATCCGGATGTTTTTCATAGTACAGGGATAAGGCCTCTTTACCGTTTTGTGCCAGATAGATATCACTGAAATACTCTTCAAGGATAAATGTGTAATTTTCTCTGCTTTCCTGGTCATCTTCTGCATAGAGTAGTGTCGGTTTAATCATTCTTCTCTCCTTTTGGTAGTGTCATTTCAAAGCAGGCACCGTTGTTTTGATTGCTGGCGCTTAACTGTCCATGCATACTGTCTTCAACAAGTATTTTTGCCATATAGAGTCCAAGTCCGCTGTTCTGACCTGTACAGTTTGTTGTAAAATAGGGTTCAAATACGGTATTGATCTCTTTGCTTTTGATCCCCCCGCCATTGTCAAGAATGCATAGAGATACCATCTCTTCGGAAGTTTGAAGGATGATCTGTATTTTTGGATCCTGTACTGATCTGACATTGAAATTTTCTATTGCATTATGGAGGATGGTCAGCAGTACCTGAAGGTATTCATTTTCAAACGAGTAGAGCCATACCTCTTTTTCGGCTTTAATATCAATACTGATATGCTGCAGCTGTGTATCAAGAAGTTTAAATGCCCTTTCAACCGTCTTCAGTGGCATAAACTTCACCTTTTTTTTATCGGGATGAAAAAAGTCTGTAAAATCTTCAATGGTATCAGACATGAATTTTGTCTGTTTTTTGATATTGTCTGTTTTATCTTGAAGTATTGTGTGATCCATGGTGCCGCTGCCGGATATAGTACTGATCACAGCAATATTTGAATTGATGCGATTGAGCGGCTGACGCCATTGATGTGCGATCATAGCAAGCATTTCTCCCATACTTGCCAGTCTGGCCTGCTGTGCAATGAGTATATTTTGTTTATTGAGTTTTTCTACCTGTTTGACGACCTTCTCTTCCAGTGAATTATTCAGTTCTGTGAGTTTCTTTTTGGTTCGTATATTTTCATGGTACAGTGTACCGATAGTCAGTACGATCAGGATATGAGAAAGAATGAAGAAGTTCAGATTGATGATATTCTCCACTATGTCATATTGGGAGAAAATACCAATATTTTTATGGGCAGCATACAGGGAAAACACGGACATAATGACGATCATGATACTTCCGGTCAGGACATTCCGTATCATGGTAATATAGATGGTAAGCGGCATTGTAATGGTAATGATGATAGGAAGACTGTAGATAGGTGTGATAAAAATAATGGTATATGCCAAAAAACTAAAAAGGGTAAGAAGGAATAGTGTAGAGGGATAAAATATCTCTGCTTTATGTCTGTAAAGAAGCAGTAGTGCCGGTGTCCATAAAAGCTGACCCATACTGTTACCAAACCACCAGGAGAACAGGGAAAACCAGTAGTTTGCATCATGGGTTATGGAAGAAAAATAAAGAATACCTGTATTCAAAAGAGCACTGAAAGGTTGTGCAATGAAGAGGATAATGAAAAAAAGACCCAAAATATCCCGAATGGTATCCAGAGATCTCTTCAAATGCAAGGTATGAAATGCATACCATACAAGAAAGAGTTCAAGACTGTTGATAGCAGCGATGCCGAATGAAGGTATCCAGGGAAGATTTTCACTTATAGAGAGAACAAGCTGCCCGATGAAGACACCAGGCCAGATACTCCTTCCAAAGATCAGTACGGCTGCCATAGCGAAGCCTTCTGCGGCAAATATCCCTATAGTAATGATATAGTTGTCGTTTGTAATGGCAATACTCATTTTTCCGGAGATAAAATAGATCAATGCCAGTATAAGGATCTTGGAAAAATAGTTTATATTTGTATATTGCTCAGACAGCTTGAGAATAGATGACGGATAAAACAATTTTAAACCCCAATATTAAATGTTTTCTCCTCAATCATAGAGAGTATAATTTTAACATAAATGATATATAAAGATGGATGATATACATTATAGTGTTGAATTATCTGTGAAATCTCTGCAAAATATGATATTCTGGTTTTACATCCATTCCACTACTTTGGAAACTTCATCAGCCACGAAGCATTTTATATTTGTCTTTTCCATGGGTTTGTTCGGTATGACGGCTTTTGTGAATCCCTGTGTCTCTATCTCTTTGAGTCTTTGTGTCAGACCCGAGATCTCTCGGATCTCTCCTGTAAGGCTGACTTCTCCTAAAAAAAGCGTTTCTGAGCTGAGTTCCCTGTCCCGGTAAGAGCTTAGAATAGCGGCAATGATCGCAAGGTCAGCAGAAGGTTCATTGACCTTGATACCTCCGGATATATTGATGAACACATCGTAGGTACCAAGCGGCAGATCGAGTTTCTTTTCCAAAAGGGCGAGGAGCATACCCAGGCGGTTGTTGTCAAAGCCTGTAGAGCTTCGTTTGGCATGTCCATACGCTTCACTTACCAGAGCCTGTACTTCAATAATAATAGGGCGGGAACCTTCCATAATGACAGTCAGTGCAGAACCTGACTGCAGCTTCTCTTTATTGAAAAATCTTCCTGCCATACTTTTGGCATCATTCAATCCTTCTTTGTTCATTTCGAAGATACCGACCTCGTTGGTAGATCCAAAACGGTTCTTGAATCCCCTGAGAAGTCTGAGTTCTGAATTGGTATCACCTTCAAAGTAAAGTACGGTATCGACCATATGTTCAAGTACTCTTGGACCGGCAATAGAACCGTCTTTGGTAATATGTCCGATGATAAAAATAGGTATATGCATACTTTTGGCAATGCGCATAAGTTCAAAAGTGATCGTTCGTACCTGTGTCACTGACCCCGGGGCTGAAGGTGTTTCATCTGAATAGAGTGTTTGAATGGAGTCAATGACAATGAATTCATACGCTTCATTGGCTATCTCGTTCAGTACAGAGGCAAGGTTGATCTCTGAGAGTAGATAAAGCTTTTCATGATTTGCATCCAGCCTGTTTGCACGCAGTTTGATCTGTCCTGCAGATTCTTCTCCCGAAACATAGAGTACTTTTTTGCTGGTCTGAGCAAGATTGCCTGCGATCTTAAGAAGCAGGGTGGATTTACCTATGCCGGGACTGCCTCCTATCAGTGTCAGTGAACCGGGGACTACCCCTCCGCCAAGCACAAGATCCAGTTCTTTGCTCCCGGAAGGGAAACGGGTGATGTTGTCCTCATTGACTTCAGTAATAGGCATGGCTTTTCTGAAAGCATTGGCGGATGTAGCGTTTCCGGAAGTCTCTTTGAGAAACTTTATTTGATCTGTTGTAAGTTCGACCATGCTTTCCCATTCATGACAGGAAGTACATTTTCCCATCCATCTTGGAGACTGGAAGCCACATGCCTGACACTCAAAAAGGGTTTTTTTCTTTGCCATATTCTCTTCTTTGCAGTTAGTG
>CAZCBU010000104.1:0-3521 GCA_964496995.1 uncultured Sulfurovum sp. | reverse complement strand
CAATTCCAACTTTTTCCAGAGGACACTGCTGGTCTATTTTGAAGTGATTGAGTAAGCCCAAATCTCAAAATAGAATTCTTTGAATATGTGCTATGCTCGTATTGAGGAGGTTTGTGCAAAACTCGAATCGCACCCGCAGGTTCGATGATGGTTGATTAAGTCCATAAAACAACTTTTTAGATAGAATAAATAACATAATATACAAGGTAGATCAATGGGATTAAAACCAAAAGATAAAACAGTTGGCGAAATATTTAAAAAGATTGATTACGATATTGATTTCTACCAAAGAGAGTATAAATGGTCAGATGGTGACACAGGGTATAAACCCATAAAAGCTCTTCTTGATGATATTTTTTATAGATTCAATATGGATTATAATGATAAATTGGATCCAAGCAATGCTAAGAACCTTGATGTGTTCGAATGGTATTATCTCAATTCTTTCATGACAAATACTGTTGATAACATTACGTATGTCGTTGATGGACAACAGCGATTAACAACATTAACTCTCATTCATATCAAATTATTTCATCTTGCCAAACAATATGAGCTACCATCACACTTGATTAAAAGTATAGAAAAATCTATATACGATACAAATGATTTTGGTACTTCTTTTTGCATGGGTGTACGAGACAGAAAAGATGCTATTGAAAACTTATATCTGAATGACCTCGTAAAGTATAAGTCAGGAGAATATTCGAATGTATCCGAAAAAAATATTTATAAAAACTATAAAAATATTAGTAAAATTTTAGATAGTCAACTTTTGTCAGAAGATAGAGAAAATACTATAAAAAAATTACATTTTTTTATTCTGTTCTTTAGAAACAAAATATATCTTATCGATATTGTTATTGAAAAGTCTGAAGATGTACCAATGGTGTTTGAAGTCATTAATGATAGAGGTATTCCATTGAGAGCCTATGAAATACTGAAAGGTAAGTTACTGGGGCAAATCAGTCGTAATGATATTTCAAAATACATTGATGAGTGGGAGTCAATGGTTACAAAACTTGAGACTTATAGAGAAGAAAATATTGATGATTTCTTCAGTAATTATTTTCAGAGTAAATATTCAACAACGACTATCCAGTATAAAAAACTAGATACCAAACGCTACCATAAAGCAATTTTCACCAATGACTTTGAAGATACAATTTCTTTAAAACATAATGAGAAAAGAGTTCGAGAATTCATAGAAGAAGAGCTGGTCTATTTTGGTAAGATATATGTTGATACATTAGATTATTACTGGTATTACGAAAAAGAATATGAGCACATATATTTTAATAGATTAAATAATATCGATGGGCAATACCCCTTGATTTTGTCAGCTATTAAACTGGACGATACAGAGAGAGATGAAAAAATGAAATTAATCTCCAAAATGTTTGACAGAAACTTCTCTATATTGAATCTTACAAACAGTTATCAGTCTAACTATTTCAATGAAAGTTTAATGGTACTAATAAAGACCATACGAGAAAAATCATTGGATGAAATAAAACGTGAGTTTGATAAACGCCTTCTTTACGACATTAAAAAAGTAAAAGATATTCAAGTCATTGGAGAAGCATTCAAGTATGAATATTTTAAAAATATAGGCTATACGACATTAGGTAAAAAATTCTTAAGATATTTCTTTGCGAGAATAGAGCACTATATAGCTGATTTCACAGAACAGGCAACAAATACATACCACCAATTGGTGCTTCAGTCTCAAGGTGGGAAAGTACATCATATCGAGCACATTATTACAAACAATGCAGAAAATCAGAAATTATTCGACAATGAAGAAGAGTTTTATGAACAACGCAATAGATTAGGTGGACTGCTATTGCTAAAAGGAAAAGACAATATATCTTCAGGAGATGAGCTGTACAAAGATAAGCTACATACATATAATGTAAATGGAACACTTTATTCGCAAACCCTTCTGAAAGATAACTACAAAAGCAATGTTGATTTTAATAATTTTATTAAGCAAGAACATTTAAACTTCAAGCCATATAGTGATTTTGGGAAAGAAGAGATTGAGGAAAGGCATCAACTACTATATGAACTTAGTAAAAAAATATGGGATGTCAATATTGATGAAGATGTTATTGATGAAGTGAATAGGGAAATCATCAGGGTATCAGAAGATGAGGAAGAATAGGTCATACAATGGGAAGCATTTGCCCTGTGACTTTAATTTTATGGAGTGTTGTGGCCCGGACTTGCAGCCCTGAGTGCTTTGGTGTGTGAATAAGTTTTGAGATAAGAGAAAAAGGAGGGAGAAAAAAAGAGCGGGACAGAAGATGCAGCCCCAACTTTTTATAAGAGAGACTATAGTACCTCTACAATGAGCTTCGTCACAAGGAAGCCTCCCGCCACAAGCCATATGAACATGCTCAGCGCCGTATAGAGCGGTGCGAGTCCGAGGCCTTTGAATTTGGCGAAGATCGTACCCATACCCAGTGCAGTCATCGCCATCGTAAGGAGGAAGGTGTCCACTTCGTTGATGAGGTTGACAAGATTTTCAGGTAGCAGGTGCAGTGAGTTGAACCCTGCGACCATGATGAAGTAGACGGCAAACCATGGGATCACAAGCCTGGTCTTTCCGCCGTGCTCTCCTCCGGATCTCTTCGCATCCCATGCCAGATAGAGACCGAGCACGATGAGCATCGGTGCGATCATGATGACACGGGTCATCTTGACGATCACGGCTGCATCCGCCATCTCTTTGGGGGATCCCGGTACGGATGCAGGGACGGCAACGACCTGCGCGACCTCATGGATGGTGCCACCGACATAGATGCCGAATTCACGTGCGGTCATATGTAAAAATCCTGTTGCATTCTCGATCAGCCCTGTGTAGAGTACAGGGTAGAGGAACATGGAGATAGTACCGAAAAGTACGACCATCGAGACGGCGATAGCGGCTTTATACTCCTCTGACTTGAGTACGGGCTCTGTTGCCAGTACGGCGGCAGCACCACAGACAGATGCACCGGAAGCGGTCAGGATAGAGGTGTCCTTCTCCATGCCGAACATCTTGTGCCCCAGCCATGAGCCGAGGATGAGAGTCGATGTCAGCATGATCAGTGAAACGAGGAAACCATCGAGACCTACGGCGATGATCTCCTGAAATGTCAGACGGAACCCGTAGAGTACGATAGCGAAGCGGAGGATCTTCTTGGCGGAAAAGGTGATACCGCCCTGCCATGCCGAGGGTGTCTGGTTGTGCAGGGTGTTGGCATAAAAGATACCCACAACGATACCGATGACAAGAGGCGATAGCCCCAGTGCTTTGACCGGCCCAAGACCGGCGATATAGGTCGCTGCGGCAGCAAAGATAGCGACAAAGATGATGCCACTGAGGGTACCTTTGCGGTTTTGCGGAGAAAATGGCATACGGTTTTCCTTGATTTAATGGGATTGAGTTCAAAAAAATTGATCAGATTTTTGAAATTCTAACATATTTCTGATATAATAGTAAAATCAATAAAATCGTCAATCATAATAAATTT
>CAZCBU010000103.1:0-6909 GCA_964496995.1 uncultured Sulfurovum sp. | reverse complement strand
AGTATTGAAGAACAGGGGTTGGAGAGAAGAGATTTTCTAAAATGGGCCTCTGCAACGACTGCAATGCTCATGCTTCCTGCTTCCTTTACGCCACTGGTGGCTGAAGCAGCTGTACTGATGAACCGTGTACCTGTGATCTGGGTAGAACTTTCTGACTGTGCAGGTAATTCAGAAGCGCTTCTTCGTTCAGACGGACCACAGATCGATGAGATCATCTTAGATATTATCTCACTTGAATTCCACGAAACCCTTCAGGCAGCTTCCGGACATCAGGCTGAAAAGCAGATGGATGAGGCAATGGAACATTTCCATGGCAAGTACCTGCTCTTTGTTGAGGGTGCTGTACCTCTGGGAATGAACGGACAGTATGGAACCATCGGTGCCAAAGCTGAAACCTTTGTTGACCATCTGCATCGTGCGGCAGAAGGTGCGGCAGCAGTGGTTGCTGTAGGATCATGTGCTACTTATGGTGGTATCCCTGCTGCAGCACCGAACCCTACAGATGCAGTAGGTGTGATGGATGTGGTGAAAGGCAAGCCGATCATCAATATTCCTGCCTGTCCGGCAAACCCATCCAATATGGTGGGGGTTATCTTACATTTTGTACTGACAGGAAGTATCCCTGAGCTCGATTCTCTTTTGCGTCCCAAGTTTGCTTTTGGCTATAGAATTCATGACAATTGTGAAAGAAGAGCACACTTTGATGCCGGTGAGTATGTTGAAGAGTGGGGTGATGAAGGTGCGAAGAACAACTTCTGTCTCTATAAAGTAGGATGTAAAGGTCCAATGACATTCAATAACTGTTCGATCATCCGTTATAACGAAGGTGTGAACTGGCCTATTGGTGTCGGACGAGGGTGTATCGGATGTTCTGAACCTGATTTCTGGGATAAATATGCCTATGAACGACCTATGGCAAATGCCAACATCAAAGCACCGACAGGTGGTGTAGAGAAAACCGTTGATGAATTCGGTTTAGGATTATTGACAGCAGCCGGTATCGGTATCGGTATCCATGCAGCGGCAAGTTTTGTAGCAGGTAAAAAAGAAGACGGAGGAGAAGCATAATGGCAGAATTAAATGAGCAGGCAGAAGCCCAAACAACAGCTGGAGGTACTGAAACAACAGAAACGGTAGCAGCGGCTGAAACAAAAGGTTTTCATAAAACGGATGCAAAGGGAAACAAACATATTATTGTAGACCCTATTACAAGAATTGAAGGACATCTTCGAATCGAAGCAGTGATCGACAGTAACAATAAGATCATCGATGCCTACTCTTCTTCAACGATGTTCAGAGGGATCGAAACGATCGTGAAAGACAGAGATCCAAGAGATGTAGGTCTGATGACCATGCGTATCTGCGGTGTCTGTACCGGTACACACTACCAAAGAAGTATAGAAGCCGTTGAGGATGCTTTTGACATTACCATTCCCAAAAATGCAAGACTGGTAAGAAACCTGATCCATGGTGCATTGTATGTGCATGATCATCTGGTTCACTTCTATCATCTTCATGCACTGGATTTTGTAGATGTTGTAGCGGCAACGAAAGCAGACCCTGCTGCCACAGCGAAAGAAGCAGTCAAATGGGCAGGTGTTGCAGGACACAAACCATACATTTCAGGAGAAGCAGATTTTAAAGCGATCCAAGACCGTATCATCAAGTTTGTCAAAGAGGGACGTTTGGGTATCTTCGGTAACGGTTACTGGGGAAATCCAAACTATAAACTGACACCTGAGCAAAACCTTATTGGGGTAGCCCACTATTTGAAAGCATTGGATGTCCAAAGAGATTTGGCAAAAATGCAGGCGATATTCGGTGGTAAGAATCCACACCCACAATCGATTGTTGTTGGTGGAGTTACCTGTGTACAGGATATTCAAAACCCTGCAAGAATTGCACTCTTTAAGCAACTGCTTATGGATGGTAACGAGTTCATCAAGGGAGCTTACCTTCCAGATATCTATATGGCGGGAACAATGTATGCAAAAGAGGCGACAGACGGCTCTGCGACATTCCACGCTTCCAAGCATAAAGGTGCACTCGGTAAAGAAGTAGGGGGTACCGGTGGTGGTATCTTGTCTTATATGTCCTATGGAGATTTCAGACTGGATGATACAGGCTTCTATAAATCCAAACTTTTCTTCCCGAGAGGATTGGTTCTAGGTGGAGATATCTCCAAAGTGGTTGAACTGGATGAAGATAAGATCACAGAAGATGTAACACACTCCTGGTATGAAGGAACCGGTGCTCCGGAACATCCGTATGACGGAACAACCAATCCCAAATATACAGGACTGGATAAAAAAGAGGATGGATACTCTTACCTGAAAACAGAAGAGAAATATTCCTGGATCAAGTCTCCACTTTACGATGGACAGAAAGTAGAAGTAGGACCTTTGGCTCGTATTGTGGTTGGATATGTTGCCGGTGATGAACGTACGAAAAAATATGCAGGTAATTTCCTGAAGCGTTCAGGTCTGCCTTTGACAGTACTCTTCTCTACCGTAGGTAGAACAGCGGCACGTGCCATTGAAACGGAAATGATCGGTGATGCCATGGTAGGATGGGTAGATGAACTTGCCAAAAATGCTGCGATGGGTGACCTCAGTACCTGGACGGAATTTGATTTTGACACAGTTGCTAAAGATACTAAAGGTAGAGGTATGGCAGAAGCGCCAAGAGGTGCTCTTGGGCACTGGATCAGGATCAAAGATGGTAAAGTAGCGAATTTCCAAGCTATCGTACCTTCAACCTGGAACGCCGGTCCTAGAGGACCGAACGGTGAAGTAGGTGCTTATGAAGCTGCTATTATCGGTACGGTCGTAGCAAACCCTGAAGAGCCGCTTGAAATTATTAGAACAGTTCATAGCTTTGACCCTTGTATCGCCTGTGCGGTACATGTGGTGGACACAAAAGGTAAGGAGTTGGCTGTTTATAAAGTTGATCCTACCTGTGCATTCTAAGGAGGACATTATGTCAAAACCTGGATATAAACAAGTAAGACGAATGACAGCTTTTATGCGGGTAAACCACTGGGTAGTTGCCGTCTGTATGGTCGCAGCAGTCATTACGGGTCTTTATATTGGACACCCTTATTATCAAACTTTTATAGCAGATCCTGCTGTAGATAAATATGTGATGGCCTGGAACAGATGGATCCATTTTATTGTAGCGATCATCTTTGATGTGAGCAGTATTGTTGTAGCATATCTGTATTTCTTCTCAAGGTTTGAAAAGCCTTATAAAAAATTAATACCGACATGGAACAATATTAAAGAGTTTGGTGCTGTTTTGATAAATCTTGTGACATTAAATAGAGTCAAGAAATTTGATTCTTCACATGCCGATAGTTTTAATGCAGTCTTTTTCTTTATCTTCCATTTACTTTTAGTATGGATGCTTTTGAGCGGACTTCAGCTTTATGTACATGGACTTGAGTCTGGAATAAGCAGTATTGGTGCATGGTGGCCTTGGATGCTTCACCTTGCAACTGACTGGACACTCCCTGTGAGTTCATGGATGATAGGTTCTACCGCCACAGGTACAAATATTATGGATGTACGTATTGCACACCATATTTCAATGTGGCTGGTCATCACTTGGGTAGTATTTCATATCTACTATCAGGTATGGAGAACGATCTTCTGGAAAGAAGGTGATATTGCCATTGTTGTAGGTGGTAGTAAATTTGTAAAAGAGGATAAAGAAGCGTAAGCGTTCTTTATCCAAAGGGTTGATATTGGCATATGAAAAAATAGCACTCATCGGTATAGGGAATATTATGTTCCACGATGAGGGGCTGGGTGCGTACCTGGTCACCTATATTGAAAAGAATTATGAAATACCGGAAAATCTCAGCATCGTAGAAGGCGGGACTCTGGGTTTTGCCTTGATGACCTATTATCAGGAGTATGACAAGATCATTGTTGTGGGTACCGGTTCCAAAGAGGGTGAAGTTGGCAGTATTGCTTCTGAAAATGCCCAAGAGGTGATGTCAAATGAAGATACTACGCGTAAGACAGCCAATGAGGTCGAGATCACAATGATGATAGAGATCTGCTCTTTTCATGAAGAGATGGGTGAAGTACAGCTCATTACCATGGTGCCTGAAGATATTATAGAAGTGAAAAACGGATTGACCGAGGGTGTGCTTGCCCATATGCCCAAACTTGTCGATGCGACGTTGGATGAGTTGGAAAAGAGTGGTATCTGTTTAAAGAAAAGAATATCAGAAACCGTCTCCTGGCATGAGATCATTCATACCTATGCAAATCCCAAAGTCTCAGACTTCAGTGATATGTCTGCAGTAACATTATAAAATCCATTGTTCAGTACACAGCCAGAATCAAAGGTGTTACAGAGTCTTTCTTAACCGTTTGATTCAACTTCAAGAAACATGTATGACCTCCTTGATTGCATTGTCCTTTCTACCTTTTTCTGGTTGTGTAGTAAACAAGAAGTAAACCCAACAAGGAATATAAATGTATTTTATCTTTGAGATCGAATTCTCATCCAGTAAAAATTATATAGCTGATCTTATCCGTGCCTATGCTGAACAGGAAGAGATCGAAATAGATGTACTTCAGACAACAGATAAAATAATGATGATCTTCCATAAAGAAGATGAAAAACTTGAACAGTTTTTGCTGGGGCTTGAAGATGTACTTCCTGCTTCTCTCTTTCTGGGGAAAGGAAAACACTATCTCTCAGAAAGTAAACCTGCATTGATGCCGGTAAGTCAAGATCATCTGCCTTTGAATATAGCACCCTGTCCAACCTGCCAGAAAGAGATGTTCGATGTCAGTACACGTCGTTACTATTACCCTTTTACTTCTTGTAACCATTGTGGCTCACAACACCCTTTCCTGCTAAAGTATCCTTATAAAAGAACGCATACAAATATGAAGTTCCTCGTGCCTTGTGAAGCATGTGCCAAAGAGGCAAAGTCAAATGCTTTGCGTTTGGATTATCCGCTTATTTCCTGTATTGAGTGTGGGATAGCCATTCGTATGGTAGATAAAGAGAGTGAGCATCTGGCATTGACCAAAGGTGATTTTCGAAAACTTTTTGAAGTAAGTGCGAGAGCCATTGCCGAGGGGAAGCAGGTATTGATGAAAACAGTACACGGATACAGGAAGTTTTTTAAACCGACTGTAGATTATTGTCCTGCAACGTCCACCTTACTCATGGCTGATGCAAACGGATGTAATGAACATCTCATGATGGTCACCCAGGAGTTCCATGCCTTGCTTAGTATTGAGAGACCGCTGTTGAGAGTTGCCACAAAGAGTGATGTACTTAAATCTCTTTACGGTTCAAGTGTACTTGTCAAGTATCCGGATGATGGTATGAGCATGCTTCTTTCCCGTGAACTTATGAATGCAGGACTTCAGTATATCTCCTATCTGGAGTGTGAAGCAGATGAAGAAGCGGATTTTTTGGTGGATTTTGATCTTCCTGTCAATCCTCAGGCTGATACCCGACTCTTTATAAATCAGGATACAAAACTTTTTGTATCCGGAGAGCGGATATCCTTTCCTGCACAGGTAGAAAACACTAAGCACAGAGTAACTGTTGCACATGATCTGGCCTGTGTCACGGTAGGAGAGCAGAGTATCATAGATACTTTAGAAGTATTTGATGCGGTTGATACAGGAGAGGTGTATGTATTGGACTCTGAAGATTTCGAAGGTGGACATTCCAATGAACACCGTTTTGAACAGTATAAAGCATCTATGATGTCAGTATTGGCAGAGTATCGTAAGGTCGGACAAAAGGCTGTGGGTGTACATTTTGACGGCTCTTTGAATTTCCTCTATTATAACGGTAAAAATGTGATCAATGCTGTTCCTGCCATACCTTTTGAATCAGACCACCTTTGGGAGAAGATCGGTACATTGAGAGAAGGTTCGGACAGACTTGTCGAGAATTATAAAAAGGCCTTCCCTGAAGTGTGGGAACGTTTGGATACGCTGGAAGGAGATATGGATATCTTTGAAGTCACAGCCATCGCACTGGGACTTGAAGATGAAAGTTTTGAAGGTATTTCGGCTGAAGCACTGAGTTTCTTGGGCAAAGGCGGACTGCAGATCGACACCAGGGTCAAAGACAACCGTTTTGACAACTATGCTTTTCTTACCAGTATCATGAGTTATCAGCTTGGTGATGTGGAGAACAACTTTATGTGTTACAGTATTTATGAATCATTCGGAGATTATATCGGGGAGATCGTACCGCAATTAATGAATAAAACAGATGCCAAAGTACTTGTACTAAGCGGTGAGACCTTCGCGAACCAGTCACTCTATGGTAGAATACAAAGAACAGTAGGACAATATAAACCTTTAATGAACAAGAACTTTCCTATAGGCAAGGAGAATGCAGTATATGGAGCTTTGTACTTATAAAATAGATATTACGGGTACAGTTCAGGGAGTGGGTTTTCGACCTTTTATTTATGCTCTGGCGCAAAGATATTTAGTGACTGGAACAGTGAGTAATAATAGTAATGGGGTTGAGATACACCTTAATACAGACAGCCTGACCTTTAAACAATTTCTCACTGCTGTAGAATATGAATATCCACCACTCTCCTCTATAGATCACATAGCGTATGAAGAGATAGAATATCAGGCTTTTAATGATTTTCGAATTATAGAAACTCAGCAAAAAGGGGATGTTACTGTCAATATCCCTCCTGATGTCAGTATATGTACTGAATGTGAAAAAGAACTTTTTGATCCTTCTAACCGTCGTTACGGTTATCCTTTTATTTCCTGCACGCATTGTGGGGTACGTTACTCTATTATTTATGATCTTCCGTATGACAGAATCAGTACTTCCATGAAGTTTTTTGAAATGTGTAAAGCTTGTGAAGAGGAGTATAGTAACCCGTTGGACAGA
>CAZCBU010000102.1:0-6255 GCA_964496995.1 uncultured Sulfurovum sp. | reverse complement strand
GTTACCAAGAAGCTCACCGATCGCTCTGATCCTTCTGTTACCCAAGTGATCTCTGTCATCAATGTGACCTTGACCATTCTTGACTTTGATCAGATACTTCACGGTATTAATAAGATCTTCTGCCGTTAGAACGGTTGCATACTCAGGGATATCAAGACCCAGTTTATGATTCATTTTCATACGACCGACCTGTGTAAGGTCATATCTTTCAGGATCGAAGAAAAGCTGTCTCAAGAAAGATTTCGCAGCTTCAGGTGTGACTGGCTCTCCCGGTCTCATCACTTTGTAGATACGGATCGCAGAAAGTACATTCTCATCATCGATCTCTTCTGTCTGCTTCAACAGTCTCAAAGACTCATTATCTGCGATGAAAGCATTGATGATAGACTTGTCTGTACCGTCAGCAAGGTCATTGATGATCTCGATCGTATCGATACCCTGCTCGATCATTTTTTTAAGTTTTGTCTCATCCAGTGCAGCAACTACATCATACAGAACTTCACCGCTCTCCTGGTCAATGACCGCAGTAGCCAAGTGTCTTTCCATTAAAAGTTCAAGCGGATATTCGATCCACTCCAAACCGTCTTCAATCAGTTTCTGTGCTTTTTTCTTTGTGAGTCTTTTCCCTGCATTGACAATAGTATTTCCATCCATATCTTTGACATCATACTCTGCTCTACCACTAAAATCTTCCGGATCGAACTTTGTCAGGAATCTGTTGTCCTTGATCGTGATCTGTTTGGTCGGATAGAATAGTTTTACAATATCATCTTTAGAATAATCCAATGCTCTGAAAAGGATCGTGACAGGGATCTTTCTTCTTTTGTTGATACGTGCATAAAGGATATCTTTTGAATCATACTCAAAATACAACCAGGAACCACGGTCAGGAATGATCTGTGCAGAATAAAGCAGTTTGTTTGCAACTGTTGTTCCCTCTTCTTCTTTGAAGATAACCCCTGGTGATCTGTGAAGCTGGTTGACAATAACTCTCTCTACACCATTGACTACAAATGAAGTTCGCTCTGTCATCAGTGGGATATCACGAACAAATACTGCCTGCTCTTTGATCTCTTTAGGATCCAGTTTTTCACCTGTTTTTTCATCTCTGTTCCAGATGGTCAGGGAAATATTCATTTTAAGTGATACAGAATAGGTCAATCCTCTTTCCATACATTCACGTACCGTATATTTCGGTTTGATGATCTCGGAATTTTTGTAGTTGAGTGTCAATCTGTTCTGCTGGTCATGAATTGGGAATGCAGATCTGAATACTTTTTCTAATGTAGAGTTTTTTCTGTCTTTTTCACCTAACATTAAAAAGTTTTCATAACTTTTCTGTTGAAGCTGGAGCAAGTTTGGGATTTCAATTTCTCTTGGTGTTTTTGAAAAGTCAACACGGAGTCTGTTACCAGAATGCAAAGAATTTAACATGTTTATCCTTAGGTTGGTTGTAGTATTGGTTAGTTAATTGATTAATATCGTCTTGAGTCTCTCTAGACTCGAATAGATACACAAAGAAACTATTAGAGGAGGGTATGAAATGTCTCCGAATAGCTTTTAACTATATCTTGGGCAGGATTGGGAAAGGGCCAAAGGCCTCTCCCGATAATAAGTCCAAAGACTTATTTAAGCTCACACTTAGCGCCAGCTTCTTCAATTTGTTTTTTGAACTCTTCAGCTTCTTCTTTAGAACAAGCTTCTTTAAGTACTGAAGGTACTTCTTCAACAGCAGCTTTTGCTTCTTTAAGTCCAAGACCTGTGATCGCTCTTACTACTTTAATAGCATTGATCTTTTTCTCTCCAGCATCTGTAAGAACAACGTCAAACTCTGTTTGCTCTTCAGCAGCTTCGCCACCAGCAGCTGCACCACCACCAGCTACTACAGTAGCTTGTGCAGATACACCAAATTTCTCTTCAAATTCTTTTACAAGCTCAGAAAGCTCAAGTACTGACATGTTTGAGATAAACTCAAGAACATCTTCTTTAGTTGTTGCCATTTTTAATTCCTTAAAATATATATTAGTTAAAATGCTTCTGCATTTTCAAATTAAAAGAGCCTAGAGGCTCTCACCACTCTATGCTTCTTCTTCTAATTTAGTAGCCAATGCATTCATACCGATAGTAAAGTTCTGAACCGGTGCATTCCAAACATTAAGGAGCATACCGATAAGCTCGTCTCTAGTAGGTAATTTAGCCATCGCATTGATGGTTTCCATACTAGCCACTTCACCCTGGATCAAACCAGTTCTGATTGCAAAAGTTTCTTTGAATTCAGTTGCTGCTTTGTCAGCGATCTTACAAGGTAAAACTTGTGTATCACCCCAGATTACAAGGTTAGTGTCTTTAAAATCAACCACATCACAACCGGCATTTTTCAATGCGATCATAGCAAGTTTATTTTTAACGACCTGTACTTTTGTATCTTCATCTTTCGCGTAATTTCTTACGATCTCAAGATTTTCAACAGTCATACCTTTGTAATCACAAACGATAATGGCACCAGCTTCTTTGAACTCTGCTGTCATCTCTGCAACTAATTCTTCTTTTCTAGTTCTAGTCATATATATTCTCCTTCCGACCTACAAAAGGGTGTTGTTTCCAACCTGCCCATGCTTTCACATGAACTAATTAAGCTTTCGCCCCTATTGTCTAAGACCTAAGATCAAATCCTCCGGAAAGAGGATTTCCAATGAGCAGTACAAAAAATACCCTCAAACAAAATTTACAGTTAAATTTTGTTTGAAACTATTAGTTTAAAACAGGGGAACTCCCTGCTTTAGACTTATTTGATATCCATTACTTCAGAAGCATCAAGCTTGATTGACGGACTCATTGTCAATGAAATTGCTGCATTTGTGATGTATCTACCTTTTGCAGAAGCTGGCTTCGCTCTGTTTACAGTTTCAAGAAGTGTAATGAAGTTCTCTTTGATCTTATCCTGATCAAAAGAGATCTTTCCGATACCTGCATGAATATTACCTTTTTTGTCTACTCTAAAGTTAACCTGTCCGCCTTTGGCATTTTCAACTGCTTTGGCAACATCCATTGTCACTGTTCCGGTCTTAGGGTTTGGCATAAGTCCTTTTGGCCCAAGGATTCTTGCCACTTTACCAAGAACACCCATCATATCAGGTGTAGAGATAACGATATCAAAGTCAAGTTTCCCTGCTTGGATATCTTCAATAAGGTCTGCTGCACCAACAAGGTCAGCACCAGCTGCTTTAGCTTCGTCAGCTTTTGCATCTTTTGCAAATACTGCAACTCTTACTGTTTTACCAGTACCATTTGGAAGAACAACTGATCCTCTGATCATCTGATCTGCGTGTCTTGGGTCAACGTTAAGGTTCAATGCCACTTCTACAGTTTCATCAAATTTCGCTGATTTAAGTTCTTTGAGTGTAGCCATTGCTTCATCTACACTGTACTCTTTCATTGCATCTACTTTTTTAAGTAGTGCTTCTCTTCTTTTACTTGGTTTTTTTGCCATTTTATTCTCCGCTTTTTCTGCTCCCACATATTTTAAATCTATGTGGTAATGATTTATTCTAAAATTCTATAATGAACCGTAGATTAGTCTACGATCTCAACACCCATACTTCTACAAGAACCGGCAATGATATTCGCTGCCATCTCTCTGTCATTTGTGTTAAGGTCAGCGATCTTCTGATCGATGATCTCGTCAAGTTTTGCTTTAGTGATAGATCCGACTTTGTTCAAAAGTGGGTTATCTGTCCCTTTTTTAAGACCTGCTGCTTTCAAGATAAGGTCAGATGCAGGCGGTTGCTTCGTTTCAAATGTGAAACTTCTGTCTGCATAGACTGTTACGATAACAGGGATCTTGAATCCCATTTTATCTTTTGTTTTTTCATTAAAAGCTTTACAAAACTCCATGATATTTACACCACGCTGTCCAAGTGCAGGACCTACCGGCGGTGATGGGTTAGCTGATCCTGCAGGGATCATCATTTTAAACTTTTCAGTTATTTTCTTTGCCATCTGTTCTTCCTTAAATGTAATTTGAATCTTTCTGTTTTAAGTCCCAAGACCGAAGACTAAATATGTTTAGATGATCTTCTCTACTTGCGTATAGTCGATCTCAACCGGTGTATTTCTACCAAAGATGGAAACATTCAATTTCAGTTTACCGTGGTCAAGATCATACTCTTCCACCATTCCTGTAAAGTTGGAGAACGGTCCGTCAATAATACGTACCATCTCTCCTGTTTCAAAGTCAACTTTAGGGCGAGGTGCCGATTTTTGCTCCAACTTGGCCAAGATGTTCTGAACATCCGCCTCTGCAAGAGGTGTAGGTGTCTTTTGTTCACCGATAAATCTAGATACTCTCGGCAAAGATTGAATCTTGTGCCAAAGATCAGTATCCAGGTCTATATGTGCGAAAGCATACCCTGAGTACAGTGTTCTTTCTGTTATCTTCTTTTCACCATTTTTTACTTCGATCACTTCTTCTGTAGGAACAACGATTCTCTCAACTTTCTCTTCGATCCCATGATCGATCACAAGTTGTTCAATTGCTCTCTTGACTGATTGTTCAGATCCTGAATATGTTTGTATTGCATACCATTGAAAAGCCATCTTCTATCCTATAAAACTGATGATACGATTGATGACATTAAAAGGTCAACCAATGCTAAAAATATTGATATTACAGTCACTACGAGAATCACTGCTAAAAATGCTTGTCTTACTTGTACTTTTGTTGGAAATATTACTTTATGGATCTCCGCTTTCGCGTTTGCAATAAATGTTGAAATTTTTCCCATATGTGTTACCTTTGTTTGTGGCAGGCCAAGAGGGACTCGAACCCCCGGCACCTGGTTTTGGAGACCAGTGCTCTACCAACTGAGCTATTGGCCTAAAGTGAGACTAAAAATAGTCTCAAAAAAGGACAAAACTGTGATTACAGTTTCATCTCTTTGTGAACAGTATGTTCTTTACACCATTTACAATATTTCTTAAGTGCAAGTTTTTCTGTTGTTGTTTTTTTATTCTTAGTTGTATGATAGTTACGTCTTGTACACTTCTCACAACCAAGGTGAACTGTTTCTCTCATTGTTATCTCCTATGATGAATGCGCAAGAGGCAAGCCTCTCGCACTGCTATAATTAAGCGATGATCTTAGAAACAACACCGGCACCAACTGTTCTACCACCTTCACGGATAGCGAACTTAGTACCTTCATCAAGAGCAACTGGAGCGATAAGCTCAACGTTGATTTTAACGTTGTCCCCTGGCATAACCATTTCAGTACCTTCTTGAAGTTTAACTGAACCAGTTACGTCTGTTGTACGTACATAGAACTGTGGTCTGTAGTTATCAAAGAATGGAGTGTGTCTACCACCTTCCTCTTTAGTCAATACATAGATCTCAGCTTCGAATTGAGTATGAGGAGTGATTGAACCTGGCTTACAAAGAACCATACCTCTTTGTACTGCTTCTTTATCGATACCTCTGATAAGAACACCACAGTTATCTCCCGCAATACCACAATCCATTTCCTTACGGAACATTTCAACACCTGTTACAGTTGTTTTCTGAGTATCTTTAAGACCAACGATCTCTACTTCATCACCAACACATACCTGACCTCTGTCAACTTTACCAGTTACAACAGTACCACGACCTTGGATAGTAAAGATATCTTCGATAGCCATTAGGAAATCTTTTTCAGTTTCTCTTTTTGGCTCAGGGATATACTCATCTACAGCATTCATAAGCTCAAGGATCTTCTCTGACCACTCACCAAGAGTACCAGATTTAGCTTCTTCAAGTGCCTGATATGCTGAACCAGCGATGATTGGAGTATCGTCACCCGGGAAGTCATACTCAGAAAGAAGTTCTCTTACTTCCATCTCTACAAGTTCCAACATCTCTTCTTTGTCTTCATCATCAAGCTGATCTTCTTTGTTCAAGAATACAACGATGTATGGTACACCTACCTGCTTAGAAAGAAGGATGTGCTCTCTAGTCTGAGCCATTGGTCCGTCAGTTGCAGCAATAACAAGAATAGCACCGTCCATCTGAGCAGCACCTGTGATCATGTTCTTAACGTAATCCGCGTGACCTGGACAGTCTACGTGAGCGTAGTGTCTGTTTTCAGTTTCATACTCAACGTGAGAAGTAGCAATTGTAATTCCTCTTTCTCTCTCTTCTGGTGCATTATCAATTGCATCATAGTCCATAAGTTCAGTATTGTTCTTAGTTGCAAGTACAGCAGTAATTGCAGCTGTTAGT
>CAZCBU010000101.1:0-3169 GCA_964496995.1 uncultured Sulfurovum sp. | reverse complement strand
CAACCTTGCAGCGGTAGACATACCGGCAAGACCGCCACCGATAATAAGGATCTTACCTTTGGCATCACTTGAACCTGCTTCAGCATTGGTTGTAGCCCCTGCTGTCATGAGCATAGCTGCTCTACCTGTCCCAAATAGTTTTATCGCATCTCTACGAGATAAACCTTCATTCTTAAAATGGGAATCTATGATCTCCATACCTTCTTTTAATTGTTTATCATCCATACTCTATCTCCTCAAATTGTTGTAATAAATAATTTTACATTAATTATAATTAAATTTAATTTAAGTGAACAATAAATATTAATGATGAGAGGAATAAAGTAAGATCGGAGTTAAAATACTCACATACTATTCACAATATATGCAATTTCTGTGAGATAATGTGAGTCATGTTTTTATGTATATCAAGTGCTTCAGAAAGGAGGCAATGTGTTATAATAACCCCATTGCCAATTTTGCTTCATCTGTCATGCTCTCCTGAGACCAGGGTGGGTCAAAGACAAGTTCCACTTCCACGCTCTCAAGGTACTCTTCCCGGTAGGCGATACTTTTTACCAAATCGACGATGACTTCGGACATGGAGCATGTGGCAGAAGTAAGTGTCATGGTGATCTTGCACTCTTTGAGTGAAGTCTTTTCACTGGTCCAGCACTCGATCTGGTAGATCAGTCCAAGGTCATAGATGTTGACAGGAAGTTCCGGGTCGTAGATCTGTTTCAACTGTTCGACCACACGCTCTACCATTTCATCATCACTGGGAAGTTTTGCAAGGAATGCCGCTTTGTTCTCTGCCATGGCTTTCTGTATCTCTACCGACATCGGCTTGGTAGATTTGTTGGCAGCTTTTTCTACTTCACCTGAACCGCCGAATTTTTCTTCATAGGCTTTCAGCTCTTCGGCTGTGGTAGGGATGTCGTCTTTTTGTATATTGTTAATGTCTATCATTCTTAGGCTCCTTCTTGTTCTTTACATCTTTTTGCATAGGCATACACCATTTTTAAAAAGGCTTCGAGACTCTGTTGACGTACAGGTGAAAGCAGTTCAACGATGCCCATCTCCTGAAGTTTCGCAGGGTCGAAATTGAGTATCTCATCCGGGGTACGGTTCCCGAAAATATCGAGCAGGAGAGTCAGCATACCTTTGGCCATTTCGGAAGTACCTTCTCCGCGCAAGATGAGTTTTCCCTCTTTACATTCACCTACAAGCCAGGCAGCAGAGGCACAACCATGTACAAATGTGGCATCGTTTTTCTCCTCTTCGGCCAGGGTTGTATGTTTTTTTCCGAGGTCAAAGATATATTCCAATTTATCATTGGCTGTAGGAAAGAGGTCAAAGTCCTCTTTATAGTTTGCGATGGTTGATTCTATGCTCATGCTGTACTCCTGTATTTTACTTGTATGGTGCGATGGCGATCGCCCCATACGGTTATTGGTGTTGGCTGTAGAAAACCTCTTCAAATGCTGCTTTGATCCGTTCCTGATGTCTACTGTCCTTGACGGTCTCTATCAGCGTATTGGCAAAAGCGATGACCAGCATTTTTCTGGCTTCCACATAAGAGATACCACGGCTTTGCAGATAAAAAAGTTGTTTTTCATCCAGCTGTCCTGTGGTGGCTCCATGAGAAGCTTCAAGTTCATCAATGTAGATTTCAAGCTGCGGTTTAGCAACCATATAGGCATTCTCATGTAACAATATTGCTTTTGAATTTTGTTCCGCTTTGGTATATTTGGCACTCTGTTCTACACGAATGAGTGCATCAAATATCCCTCTGGTATGCCCGTCAAGAATGTTTTTGGCTTCTTGCTTGGAAGTAGAGTATTCACCTTTGTGAATGATCTGCGAAACTGTACCGCGTTTGGATGACTCATTGAGGTAGAGCAGGTGTCCTGCTTCCACATGGGCACGGGTATCCAGATCTACTTTAATAAGCTGTAAAGCCTGGCCAGAACCCACATCAAAACTTTTTAACAAAGCATTTGCCTGTTTGGACACATTGACTTTGTGTGAAGCGATCATACTGTATTTGTTCTCTGTCATAGTTTGCAGTTTCACCACGTTAAGTGTCGAGTCACGTGCAATATGCATATCATAACCATAAAGTACCAAGGTATTCTCAATGTCTTCCGCCACAAAATTCTCATAGAGTGTGGCATGGCGGTTGCTCTGGTTATACAACACGATCCTGTAAGCGATCAATGCATTACTTTGTGTAAAATGATGTTGAAGATCAAGTTCGACATCACCATCGATCTCTATTTTGATCGTATGTCCTGAAAGAAGATGCCCCAGATAATACATGGGGTCAAAATGCTCAAGATCGATCATTTCGCACGGCTCATAATAGATACGCAGACCTTTAGGCGCAGAGACAACAATGCCGTCTACAATTTCGATCTTTTCTCCGGTCTCTATGGTTTTAGGCATATAGCTGAGTGTTTTGTACTCTTTTTCCAAAAGTGATTCCACATCGAAGTAACGGTAGGCTTCACTCTTTTTGTCCGGCAGCCCAAGGTCAGCCAGACGTTCAAGTAAAACTTCTCTTCCTTTCACATTCAAAGAAGCAGCAAGCTCATTTGGCTGTAAATCTTTTAAGCTAGAGAGTTTCATTACGCTTCCTCTATGGCATCATAACCATGCTCTTCAAGTTGTGCTACCAGTTCAGGACCAGCAGTTTTAATGATGCGTCCGTCTTTGAGCACATGAATATAGTCTGGTTCAATGTAGTCCAGTATACGAGAATAATGCGTGATGACAAGGAAAGAACGTTTGCCGTCTTTCATCTTGTTGATCCCCTCCGATACGGCTCTGAGTGCATCAATATCCAGCCCCGAGTCGATCTCGTCGAGGATGATCACTTCAGGCTCTAAAATGAGCATTTGCAAAATCTCATTACGCTTTTTCTCTCCGCCGGAGAACCCTTCATTCAGGGAACGGCTGATCATATCAGATTTCATACCGAGCATCTCAAGATGACTTTTCATCAGTCTGAGGAATTCTGCAGCATTGAGCTCCTCTTTCCCTTCATGTTTGCGTTTGGCATTAAGTGCGGTTCTTAAAAAGTAGGCATTGTTGACCCCGGGTATCTCTACAGGGTGCTGGAATGAAAGGAATATCCCTTCGAGTGCTCTCTCTTCTGCTTCCATGTCTTTAATGCTCTTGCCTTTAT
>CAZCBU010000100.1:0-7643 GCA_964496995.1 uncultured Sulfurovum sp. | reverse complement strand
AGGTGCACATGATGTGGGTGCAAAATCAATCGGTTTGAATATCAAGCTTCCTCATGAGCAATTCCCCAACCCCTACATTACCCCGGAACTCTCTTTTCAATTTTATTACTTTGGAATTCGTAAACTTCACTTTATGCAGCGTGCCAAAGCATTGGTGGTCTTTCCCGGAGGCTTTGGTACCATGGATGAGCTATTTGATATTTTTACCCTTATGCAAACAAAAAAAAGTCCATTGATCCCTGTTATTCTTATTTCTAAAGATTTTTGGGAGAGTATTATCAACTTTAATAATCTGGTTGAAAAGGGTGTTATCAATCATGAGGATCTGAATCTTTTTTCCTATGCAGAAGATGCTTATGATGCATGGAATATGATCAATTCCTGGTATGACAAAAGAAATATAGCACTTTTTAGATAATAATTATCAAAATAATGTTATACACTGTTATAAATTAACACTAAAGGCACCATCGTGGAGATCACCCCTTTTTTTGAAGCACTGTGGCAACTCAGTATTGCCATGGCCCCTTATATTATTTTCGGACTTGCTTTTGCAGGTATCCTGCATGAGATCGTACCTGACAGTATCGTTACCAAACATCTTGGAAAAGACAATATCTCCTCGGTGGTCAAATCCACAGTCTTTGGTATTCCTCTTCCTGTCTGTTCCTGTGGAGTGATTCCTCTGGCGACTTCCATCAAAAAATCCGGAGCGAGTAAAGGTGCCACCCTCTCCTTCCTTATCTCTACACCCATTACCGGTGTTGATTCCATCTTGGCTACCTATGGTATATTTGGATGGATCTTTACCCTGTACAGAGCCGTAACCTCTATGATCATCGCTATGGTTGCAGGTATTTTGACCAATATTTTTGACAAAGAATCCGAAGTGCAAAATGATACAGTTACAAAACCCTCATTTTCAGCCATGGCTCCACAAACAGCCACCTCCTTTTCGATAAGTGCACCTAAGAAAGAAGAATCCTGCGGTACAGGTACGGGTTCCTGCTGCAGCAGTGACAGTGAAGAAACAAAAGGTTTTTCTTTTACTACAGCGATGAAATACGCTTTTGGCACCCTCCTCGGAGACATCGCAAAACCTCTGTTCTGGGGACTTCTTCTTGGTGCATTGATCACCGTTGCCATTCCTGAAAATCTTTCAGATATCCTCAAAGAATACAGCTGGCTTTCTTATCTGATCGTGATCATTATTGCAGTTCCTATGTATGTCTGTGCAACAGCTTCTCTGCCTATTGCTGCAGGACTTATGCTCTCGGGTGTGTCAGCAGGTGCTGCTTTTGTATTTTTATCTGCCGGACCGGCTACCAATACTGTGACCATTGGCGTCGTTAAAAAAATGTTGGGAACAAGATCACTGTTCATTTATCTGGGAAGTATTATTGTGGGAAGTCTTCTCTTTGGTTTGGGACTGGACTATATCTTTGATATATCTGCTATAGATCCGGCTTCACTCATTCACATGCATGAAGAAGGTGGTATCATCGCCACAGTCAGTGCCCTGCTTCTTTAGGCTATGATCTTATGGTTTATATCCAAACCTTATTTTAAAAAGAAAGATGACAGCAGCGGAGAAAACTGCTGTTCATAAAGAGCATCATAGAAATTCTCTGTACTTTTATGAGAATTTCTTTTTCCAGTAGTTCATCCAAGTCTTTTTAAGCTTTGATTTACTGGTACGGCTTAATTTCTTGGGAAGATTATGTCTGAGGTTTCTTTCCAGCTGTTTTGAAAGCTTTTTGTTTTTCATAATGGCATTAAAGCCACCAGCTCCCTGCTGATGTGTACCATAAATGGAAAATGCACTGATCTTGATACCGTTTCTTTTTAAACTTTGTATATTGTCACTTAAAATGGCTTTGAAGATCCTATCCTGGTTTTTTGGAGTCTTCCATTGACTCTTGGGTATATGAAGCTTACGTGCATATGCACTGGCAGTTCTAGGCATGATCTGATAACGCCCATACGCACCGCTTTTGTGGTTTTTGGTATGGTAGTTTCCTGTAGTCGATTCATATTTCACTACTTTTTTGATGATCTCTGTCATCGTCTTATGACTCAATCCTGCTTTCTTCGCCAATTTTGCATACGATGCATCTGCCGTACTTGCTGCAAAGAAAACAGCAATACCCAGTGCATACTGCTTTCGCAGAAACTTGGGAAAGGATGCTTTCAATGAAATTTTCGATAAGTGGGCAGAGAGTACTGCAGACAGGCTAGGTGTTTTAGAATTATATGTAACTTCGATCATGGACTCCTCTCTAACTGTAAAGTATATACATATAGGGTATACCATGGAAGTTAACAAACTCTTAACAAAAAAATAACTATTTATTATTATTTTTTAGACTTTCTTTATTCCAGGATCCATTCTTTTGCTTTATTGATCTCATCAAATGCAAAACTTCTTACCACTGCCTGTACAAAGTGAGATGAAACAAGCTCTCCGAATTCTCCAACCATAGAGTCTGTCACAAAAGCCAGCTTTTTGACCTCTTTATGATGATTCTTGATAAATTTCAAATGTCGGTTGAACGCAGCAAAATCTTCCCAACCCGGAAAGCTTTCCGTATAAATAATAACCCCGTTCAATTTTCCGTATTCTTCAATAAAAGGATCGATCACTTTTACAGCATTGTCAAAATCCTCTTTCTTCAATGCCCCATGTGGTTGAAGTATTACGATCTTTGTTCCTGCATCTAATATAGTATTTAACATCTCATGATCCTTGTATTTAGTTTTTATAATTCTATCACATTATAAATAATAATAGCTAATAAAAGAAAAATATGACAATTTGACATATATTCTCTTATACTGAAGTATATAACGTATAATATAACCTATATTAAACAAAGGATAAAAGCATGAAAGGAACCATGAAGGTCAAGTATAAAATGCTCTGTGAAAGCGATGTCTACCTGGAAATTGAACTGCAGGATATATTGAACAATGAGAAAGTATTGAAAGTCATAAAGAGTGAATTTGCAAAAGGACTGCGTAATATTTCCATTACATCGCCGGAAAATGTAAAAGTTGAAATTGCCACAAGTAAAGAGATATTTGCATTTGAAGCAAATAAACAGGATTTTGCAGACCTTATAGAACTGGCAGAAGAAGATGCGAAAGAGCACAAACGCATTAAAAAAGGCTGTGCAGGTGTTGAGATAGTGGACTTCTCGACCAACTGATCATTCCCAGTCAAGCAGTCTTTTTTGTCCCTCTAGACCACGTATATGGGTCACATCCTGGCTCATCTCTATGACACCCCGGTAGGTGCCGTCAGGATCTCGTACTGCAAAGTACTGTATATGGATGAACTGTCCTTTGAAGTTTATCCAAAACTCTGCAAGATCCTGTGTGCCGGCTTTAAACGCTTCAAGTATCTGTATCACCTGGTCCACGCTTTTGGGAGGATGGCAGAATTTAACCTCTCTTCCTATGATACCCGCTGACCTTGGGAATACCCTGTCCTCACCTCTGTTGTAAAATACCACCTGATCATGTTCATTGACATAAGTGATATCCACAGGCAGGATCCTGAAGATAGAGTTGACCTGTTCAGGAGTAAGCCATCCCTCATCAAAGTGTGTCTTGTCTTCTGTTCCAAAAGGCAGTGTTCTTCTCTGTGTATCCTGACTTGGATGAATATACTCATCTGCAGGGTATGGTGTCGGATCTGTATCGAACATCCAGCCGATCTCCCTGTCACCCTCTTTGAACTCCTTCCACTCCTCTTCAGAGATCATCTGCATGGCATTGGGAAGCAGTCTGCCCTCTTCTACCTGCATAATATGCTCAAGTGAACGAAAGACTTGCTGGGAAGTCATGATCATTGCTTCTGTATCTTCCGCTTCTATTGCTTTTCTGGTCTCTTTGATCTCTTCTCTTATCTGGTCATGAAATGCCCACATATTTTGAGAAGGAGAAGTCCAGCCGTGTTTTTCAAGATAAGGGAAAAGCTGGTTTTCCTTACGGGCAAAATGTAACTCTACTTTTCCTAGTTTGTCAAACAGTGCTTTAAAAAATTCTATATTCTCAACAGTGCTGATAGATTGGAGTTCAGAGATCAGACTGCGTATCAGCAGATTTTCTTCAAGGTAGGTTCGTACCGGATGTCCGTCAGGGTATTGTCCTTCATATGGAGAGGTTGTGTTGTTTAAAAATTCGCTCATGCTCAGCCTTTACTGTATCTTGTATAATAATATTTTGCAGAAGTATAGTTGATTGGACAGGCAAATCCATTGAGCAATATCAAGCTGACGTATATTGTAGGCTAAACGCAATATACACTATGCTTTTTTGTAGGGTACTTTGGCTGAGGGTGTCTCTTTTGAGGTATGGATAAGATGGCTCTCCTGGTCATCAAAGAAAATATCTGCACCAAAAGCTTTAATGACTTCATATTTCTGTACACCCCCTTGAAAAAAGGCTTCATCAACCCGTACACCCCAGCCTTCAAGTGTACCAAGTACACGTTCATGGGTTGAAAAGTTTCTAGCCGTCACCAATGCTGTACGTATAGGGGAAGCTTCCATTGGAAATTTATCCTGTATTTCAGAGATGGTTTTCAAGAATTTGAAAAAAGGGCCTTTGCTCAGTGGATTTTTTGCATTATTACGTTCATACTCTATAAAGGCTTCCAGTCCATCTTTCTGATAGATTTTTTCACTTTCGTCTCCAAATATAACGGCATCACCGTCAAAAGCGATCTTCACCATATCACTCTCCTGAGAGGTAATAGGTGTATGAGGGAGTATCGTTGCCGCAGCCACACCGGAATTGACGGCTTCTTCCACATCCGGCGCATGCACCGATAGAAAAAGATCTACTTTAAAGGCTTCAAGGTAACGTGCCACAGGTGTACCGGCTGTCCATCCTGTACGTTCGATGTCAAGTTCATAATGTTCAATAGACCTCCCGATACGCAGACCCGTTGCCGCATTGTTCCGTGAGAGAATGATGACCTCTATAAGTTTATTGTCAAACTTCTTATTGATAGAGAGCAGGTTTTGAACAAATCTGAAAGCAGACCCTTTGGACAAAGGATCGTCCAAATGTTCAAGCTGGTGTGTATAATAGGCTTCCAACCCCTCAGAATCAAAGATCTTATTCTCTTCTTCCAGATCAAAAAGTGCCCTGGAGGAGATAGCTATTACCAGTTTGTCATGAAGATCATACGCCATAAGTACTCTTTTTTTGAAAGTATAACACTTCTTAGACGATTTCGACATAAATCTTTGTTATAATAATCTCAAATTAAATACTGAAGGATATCAAATGAGTTTTGGAAATATCATACTGTTGATCATTGTGGGGATCGGAGCATACCTTGTAGCGATCTATAATAAATTAGTGTCATTAAGAGCAGGTATGGACGCTTCATGGTCCGACATAGATGTGCAGCTTAAACGTCGTTATGATCTTATTCCGGCACTGGTAGATACGGTCAAGGGATATAAGGAGTATGAGGGTGACACACTTGAAAGAGTCATCGAAGCACGTCAGAAAGGAATAAGCGCAGGAAGCATGGACGAAAAAGCTGCTGCAGCCAATATGCTTTCAGGAGCACTTGGTAAAATGTTCGCATTGGCTGAAGCCTATCCTGATCTTAAGGCCAACACCAACTTCCTAAAACTGCAGGATGAACTTTCCAACCTTGAAGATGCCATTCAGAATGCAAGACGCTATTACAATGCGATCGTTAGAGACTACAATGCAAAAATAGAGTCTTTCCCTGATCTTTTTGTAGCACAAAAGTTCAATTTTACAAAACGTGACTACTTCGAACTCGATGAGAGCGAAGCTGAGGCTGCCAAAAAGATGCCTAAAATTGACCTTTAAAGGGTCAATATGTTAAAAAAACTACTTTTTACCCTGCTTCTTGCAGGGTTTTTCAGCACACTCTGGGCTGAAAAAATATCCAATTACGAGATCAATGTCACAGTAGAACAGAGTGGTGAACTCTTTATTGTTGAAACACTGAGGTACGACTTTGAAGGTCTTCAGAAACACGGGATCTACCGTGATATCCCTTTTACTGTCAAAGTAAATTCTCTTATCAAAGACCTTGGATTAACGAATTTTTCTGTAGATATGGACGATCAACCGGTAGAGTGGAAACAGTCTACCATGAAGTCAGGCCATGCGGGTGAGATCATACGATTAAAAATAGGTTCAGCTTCATCTTATGTCAGTGGTATTCATACGTATCATATCTCTTACAGAGTAAAAAAAGGTGTTTTGCCTGCTGCACAGAACAGTGAATATGATGCTATTCGATGGAACATAGTCGGTACAGGGTGGAATATTCCTATATTTAACATAAAATCCCACTTCTTCCTTCCTGCTTCTCTGTCTCAAAACAATATTTCGATCTCAAGTTTTACAGGAAAGTATGGTGTAAAAACATCTACAGCCAAGAGTCGGTGGTTAAATCCTCAGTTGCTTGAGATCACTCTTACCAAACTTGCCCCCTACGAAGGTGCCACAGTTGAGTTGGCATACCCGGCAAATACACTGGATCAAAATGGTCAGGAGAATGTCAAAGCTTCGTTTATGGAGTGGTTCATGTCAAACTGGCACTGGGGTGCACTGATCGGAT
Source organism: uncultured Sulfurovum sp. (assembly GCA_964496995.1). GTDB lineage: Bacteria > Campylobacterota > Campylobacteria > Campylobacterales > Sulfurovaceae > Sulfurovum. Next base: position 1,021 of record CAZCBU010000100.1, on the reverse strand, counting down.
TCCTGCTCTATTTTTACAATATGTATAAAATGCACAGCGGATACAAAGACCATCGGGCTGTTGCTGTACAGTATGAGCCTCCAAAAGGTCTTTCTGTTTTACAGTCGGGTCTCATACTGGATAAACATGCGGATGATGAAGACTTCTCTGCAGCTGTTTTGGAACTGGCACACCTAGGTTATCTTGAAATAGATCATCAAAATGAAAAAACCGATCCTGTCTTACGTAAAATAGAGAAGAAAAGAGATGGTTTGACCATGAATCAGCGTTATCTTCTTGAAAATATCCTCTTTAAAGGGAAAAGCGCCTTTGTGCTCTCTAAAGGTTCTGCCTCTGTTGCAGAAAGATTAAGATCCGGTTTTTCCCATATCAATGACAATCTCTACAAATGGTCTGTTGCCGACGGTTATATGGTTGAGAATCCGCAGCGGGTGAGAAAAAGTTTTCTTATCAAAACCACTCTTTTTCTCATACCTGTTATCCTCTTGGCTGCGTACGCAATTTTTAAAACCATGGGTGAGGATGCACTGTTCGTTCTTATTTTCCCTATTGCATTCGGGGGAGCAGGACTGAGTGTGATGCTCAGCAGTAAAAGCTGGTTTCAAAAACTTTTCGGACTCGTTTTTGTCAGTGCAGGAATAATGCCGATCATCATGCTCTATCAGGAAGGTAAGATCGATATAGGATCTCTGCTCATAGGGCCGGTAGGTGTGATCATTGTCATATTGGCTGTTATGGTACTTGTCTATAGACATTTAGGTAATTTCACACCCAAAGGTGCACGTGCACAGAAACATCTTCTGGGTCTCAAAGAATTTGTTAAACGTGTCAAGGAAGATGAGATCAGAAGACGTTTGGCTATGGACCCGAACTATCTGGAGAAAATGCTTCCTTATGCTGTGCTCTTTAACGAGACAGACCACTGGATAGACCTGTTTGCTTTGATGAATGTATCAAAGCCTGTCTGGTATCATGGAAACATGCACAACATGAATAACTTCTCTTCAGCCGTCAACTCTGC
>CAZCBU010000099.1:0-3557 GCA_964496995.1 uncultured Sulfurovum sp. | reverse complement strand
GATCCGAGAGAAGACCTTGAGGATATTGCCAAAAAATACCATTACCCCTATTTTGTTATTGCTGAGCCTCATACGGAAGAGGGTATACTCAAATCCCATCTCTCTTCTGCAAAAGGTGTCATTACACTGGCAGACAACGTTGCAGACAATATTGCCACCATTGCCTCAGCACGGCTGTATGAACGTGAGATAGGTCGCAAACGAAAATTCCTTGTTATCGCCAATGCCAAAAGCAACGAAGATGATCAGAAACTGCTCAAACTGGGTGCAAACAAAGTAGTGACCGCTACCAAACTGATGGCAGAGCGTATCAATGCGATGGCTGCAAGACCTGACATGGAAAACCTGCTCCAGGAATTTTTATATAAAAAAGATACTCCCTTGGATATGGAAGAGGCAAAAGTTTCCAAAACATCATGGCTGACACTCAAAAAGATCAAGTCAGCACGTTTCAGAGATATTGCCAATGTGACCATTATCGGTATCCGTCAGAAAGATGGCAAGTTCATCCCTATGCCCAAGGGGGACACTATCATCATGCCTGAATCCAAACTGCTTCTTATCGGTACGGAAGAGGGGATCAGAAATGCAAAGAAGATCATACGTAAAAAAGTAAAACCGGCGGAGTTGAAATATGTATAAGTTGATTGCACTTGAAAATGGTCTGGAAAATGTGCAGGGGTTCTTTTGCGGTGCGACCAATGTAGGGATGAGAACAAACCCGGCGAATTCCGGGCCATCTGATGTTGACGGTGATGTAGCATTCATACGTTCGGAAATTCCCTGCGATATCTCTGCACTCTTCACCTCCAATACATTCCAGGCAGCACCTATCGGGCATTTTAAAAGATACCCTAAAGGTTTCAAAACCGACTTTGTTTTGATCAATGCCAAAAATGCCAATGCCATGACCGGGGAAAAAGGAATTGAAGATATTGACAGCATACTGTCAACACTCTCTTCAAAATGCCCTGTCACAAACCCTGTTATGGCATCTACAGGAGTGATAGGCTACCGTTTACCTATTGACAGGATCTCTTCGGCATTTGACACACTGGATTTTTCCTCAAAAGATTCCCATAAAACAGCAAGAGCCATCATGACCACCGATTCATTTAAAAAAGAGCTGGCATACAGGGTTGAACTCCAAAATGGCGAAAGTTTTACCATTGCAGGCATCTGTAAAGGTGCCGGTATGATCAACCCTGCGATGGCAACAATGCTCTGTTTTGTAACGACGGATGCTGACATTCCAAAATCTGATATGGATGAATTATTAATACTTTCTACAGAGGATTCCTTTAACCGTATATCTGTGGACGGCGATACATCGACCAATGATACGGTCATGCTGCTGGCCAATAAAAAAAGTGGAAGTTACAACAAAGAGGCATTCCGGGAAGCCCTGGATAAGATGCTGTTTGAACTGGCAATGATGATACTCAGAGACGGGGAAGGTGCCAATAAACTTGTCACCTTCGAAGTCAAAGGTGCGGTCAGCAAAGAAGAGGCAAAAACAGCAAGTATGGCTTTAAGTAATTCCCTTCTGGTCAAAACTGCACTCTTCGGAGAAGACCCGAACTGGGGAAGGATCGCTTCAACAATAGGTGCCAGCGGGATCACCTGTGATGAGAGCAGACTCACTATCCATTATGATGATCTGCTGATCTATTCCGATACGTTCAGAGAACTCGATAAAGCGCGTGAAGAGAAAGCCTACAGCATTATGAAGCAGGAGAGTTTTAAAGTAACCTGCGACATTGGATTGGGTGAAGCATCCTACACCTCGTACGGTTGTGATCTCAGTTATGAATATGTCAAGATCAACGCTGAATATCGTACCTAAAGAACGTACTTTTAACCACAAAAAAGTTATAATACAAAAAATAAATACAGGAGTTACCATGTTACATGAATACAGAGATGAGATACACGAATTAAAACAAAAAGATGCACACTTCGCAAGAATTTTTGAAAAACACAATGAGCTTGACAAAAAAGTTGAAGATGCTGAAGCAGGAAGAACGATCCTTACGGATGTAGAGTTGGAAAACCTAAAAAAAGAAAAACTTCTTTTAAAAGATGAAGCCTACAAAATGATCATGGATTACAGAAAAGCAAACGCGTAATTCTCACGTGGGTTTCGGCCCGCAATGTCTACTCTCTTCTTATCTAAACTATTCTATACTAACATAACCATTTTCAACATAACAATCAGACAAAAGGGAACCTATGTCATCATTCAACACTGTCAACAATATACCCGAACCACTCCTTGAAACACTCAAAATACTCAATTTTACTACGATGAGTGAAATTCAGGAAAAAGCGATCAACCCTATTTTGGAGGGAAAGGATATTTTGGCCCAGTCCAAAACAGGCTCCGGAAAGACACTTGCCTTTGGTATTCCCTCGGTTATGTTGACAGACACGAACAACAACAGACCTCAAACCCTCATCATCACCCCAACAAGGGAACTCGCAGAACAGATCGCTGTAGAACTCAGAAAAGTGGCTGCTTATAAATCCAATTTGAAGATACTGACACTCTATGGCGGTGTGCCGCTTCGTACTCAGGCAGATTCTTTGGCAAAAGGCGCCCATATACTCATCGGGACACCCGGGCGTATTCAGGATCATCTGGCCAAAGAAACACTGGTCCTGGACAGCATAAATACTTTGGTACTTGATGAAGCAGACCGTATGCTGGATATGGGTTTTTATGACGAGATCGTCAAGATCGGTTCCAATATGCCAAGAGTAAAACAGACCCTGCTTTTTTCAGCAACATTTCCGGAGAAAATAGAAAAATTGGCTAAAGCACTTCTGAAACAGCCGCTCAGCATTAAAGTCGATACCATACTTGAAGAGAACAAGATCCATGAAGTTGTCTATGAAAGTGCCAATAAATTTAAAACCCTCACCACCCTCATACAGTCCTACAAACCGGGATCACTGCTTATTTTCTGCAATACAAAAGCAGAGGTCATCTCTCTTACGGACAGACTTCATGCCAAAGGACACTCTGTCACAGATATACATGGGGATCTTGACCAGCGGGAGAGAAATGAAGCTGTGCTGCTCTTCTCCAACGGGTCAAAACGTATACTGGTTGCAACCGATGTCGCTTCACGCGGGCTGGATATCAAAGATATAGAACTTGTGATCAACTATGACCTTCCTTTTGACAAAGAGGTCTATACCCATCGTATCGGTCGTACCGGACGTGCCGATGCTTCAGGTACAGCACTCTCCCTGTATGGACCAAACGATTCTGAGAAATGCGCTTATGTCACTTCCCATGCCGGCACAGGACACATGAAAGATCTGCGTGTGGATGCCGCTTTTAAAATGGTATCACTCTACGATACCCTTGGTATCAACGGGGGCAAAAAAACCAAACTCCGCGCAGGAGACATCCTGGGTACGCTCTGTAAAGAGATAGGCATAGACAATGTAATGATAGGAAAGATCACGATCACGGATACACTCTCTTATGTTGCACTGCATCATACAGTGATAGACAAGGTATATAAAGCGTTTAAGAAAGTGAAGAT
>CAZCBU010000098.1:0-3089 GCA_964496995.1 uncultured Sulfurovum sp. | reverse complement strand
ATTCCTTTCTTTACAAAAATTCCCTACAAGGATCATGGGTGTGATCAATGCCAACGATGACAGTTTTTTTGAAGGAAGCAGGTATCTGGCGGATGATGCCGTCACAAAGATAGAAAAGATGATCGAAGAGGGGGCGGATATTATTGATATCGGTGCCGTCTCTTCAAGACCCGGTGCAGAAGAGGTCAGTGAAGCGGAAGAACTGGAACGTATCAGACCGATCTGTGACAGTGTAAAAAATAAAAGACTGTATGAAAAGGCAGTATTCAGTATTGACTCTTATATGCCTTCAGTCATAGAATATGCTTTAAAAAGCGGATTCACACTTATTAATGACATTACCGGAGCTAACAATGACAAGGTTATTGCTTTGGCCGTGCAATATGATGCAAAACTCTGCATCATGCATATGCAGGGCACTCCAAAGACCATGCAGAAAGGTCCGCATTATGAAGATGTCATATTTGAAGTGGATCGGTTTTTTGAAGAGAGGATCACACGATGTGAAGCGTTGGGTCTGCCTGGAGAAAAGATCATTCTGGATGTGGGTATAGGATTTGGCAAAACACTGGAACACAATATCACCCTGCTTAAAAACCTTGGGCATTTCAGACATTTTGGCTGTGAGATCCTTGTTGGTGCGAGCAGAAAGTCTATGATCGACAAGATCATTCCTGCTCGGACTGAAGAACGTCTTCCCGGCTCACTGGCGATCCACCTCAAAGCAGTAGAGAATGGTGCCAATATCGTGCGCTGTCATGATGTGGCTGAACACAGACAGGCATTGACAGTTTCTTCTGCCCTGGCATAGACAGATGCGTTTGCTCCTCTCCCTGATAAAATGGATAGTGATACTCTGTATGGCAGGTATAGTGTCCGTTTATCTGCTTGACAGGTATATTGATTTCACAGCGCAGGATGCTATTTATACAGATGTGAAATCGGTGCCTCATAAAAAGGCTGCGTTACTTCTGGGAACAGCCAAATATATTGCCAAAGGAAAAAAGAATTACTTTTATGTGTATCGCATACGTGCTGCTGCTGCACTTTGGAAAGCGGGTAAGGTGGATGCTATTGTAGTTTCAGGTGACAATGCTACAAAATACTATAATGAAACCAAACGTATGGAGAAAGATCTGATCAAAGCGGGTATTCCCAAAAAATATATTGCAGCAGATTATGCCGGGTTCAGAACTTTGGATTCAGTGGTACGTGCTGAAGCTATTTTTGATCTGGAAGATTATATAATCGTGTCTCAAAAATTCCATCTTGAACGTGCACTTTTCATTGCAAAGGCCAAAGGGCAGAAAGTGATCGGTTTTGCTGCCAAAGAGCTTGAGGGTACCAAGGCTGCAAGAAAGATGAGGATCAGGGAATATCTTGCACGTGTTAAAGCATTTTTAGATGTCTATATTTTAGGAACAGAGCCTAAATTTTATGGAAAAAAAGAGAAAGTAAATTATAGAAAATGACAGATAAGAATTATTTAGAGAAAATTGAAATACTGAAAAAGTGGTCACATGCATATTATGTGGATGATAACCCCATAGCTACGGATGAAGAGTATGACAAACTGTATCATGAGATCCTGGACTATGAAAGAGAAAATCCGGATAAGGCACTTGAAGATTCACCGACCAAACGTGTCGGCGGTGTGGTAAGGGATGAATTTTCCAAAGCAAAGCATATCAAACGTATGTGGAGTATGGAAGATGTCTTTACGCCAGAAGAGGTGCAGGAGTGGCTGGACAGAGTTGTGAAAAATGTTGGAGAGTGTGAGTATTTCTGTGAACCGAAGTTCGATGGTGCCAGTATGAACCTCTTATATGAAAACGGGAAACTTCTGCGTGCCATTACCCGAGGTGACGGTGTTGTAGGAGAAGAGGTAACGGACAATGTACGAACGATACGTTCTGTTCCTTTGACCATAGACTACGAGGGTCTCATTGAGATACGGGGAGAAGTGGTCATCCGAAAAGATGATTTTGAAGTCATTAACAAGGAGCGTCTGGATGAGGGGGAACAGCCTTTTGCCAACCCCAGAAATGCTGCAGCAGGGTCTTTGAGACAGCTGGATTCTTCCGTGACTGCAAAGCGCAGGCTTGTTTTTTACCCTTGGGGGCTTGGGGAAAATAGTTTGACCCAAAGTAGACTCTCAGAAAAGATGGATTTTGTCTATGCACAAGGCTTTCTCAAACCACCTTACTCTAAGGACTGTAACACCATAGAGGAGATAGAAGTATTTTACCATTTCCTCATCTCCAAACGTGATGAGATCCCTATGATGATGGACGGTATGGTGATCAAGGTGGATGATATCGCCAAAGAGGAAGAACTTGGTTATACGGTCAAGTTCCCCAAATGGATGTGTGCCTATAAGTTCCCGGCGATAGAGAAGGTCACCAAAATAGAAGCGATCACTTTGCAGGTCGGCCGGACAGGTGTGATCACCCCTGTCGCAGAGATAGAACCTGTCAATATTGAAGGTGCGATGGTGAGTCGTGCCACACTGCATAACTTCGATGAGATAGAACGGAAAGACATCCGTATAGGGGATTTTGTGATCATCATACGAAGCGGTGATGTGATCCCAAAGATCATCAAAGTACTGGAAGAGAGACGTACGGGGAACGAAGTTCCGGTTCAAAGACCGACACACTGTCCTACCTGTAACAGCGAACTGCTGGATGAAGGTACCCTGATCAAATGTCAAAACCTGGATTGTCCGGACAGGGTAGTGAATTCCATTATCCACTTTGCAAAAAAAGGCTGTATGAATATAGATGGTCTGGGAGCAAAGATCGTTGAAATACTGGTCAAAGAGAAGATCATTAAAGATATTCTGGATCTTTATTTCATCAAAGCCGAAGACCTTGCACATCTGGAAGGCTTTAAAGAGAAACGTATACAGAATCTTCTGCAGGCCATAGAAGATACCAAAGGAACATCACTCTACAGACTGATCACTGCGATGGGGATAGAACACATCGGAGAAGTGGCAAGCAAGGCATTGGCTTTGGAGTTTGGACTGGGTATCGTGGATGTTACTTTTGAAGAGGTGATCGCCATTGACGGGATAGGTGAAGAGA
>CAZCBU010000097.1:0-3059 GCA_964496995.1 uncultured Sulfurovum sp. | reverse complement strand
TGTAAGGGTATTCACCTCTTCCTGAGAAAGTGAATCGATCTTGGTAATGGCAATGGCATGTTTTCTTGTTGCCAGTGTTTCTGAATACCGCTGTAATTCAACCAGTAAGGTTTCATACTGATATTTCATCTCTCTATAGTTCGCCGCATCGATCAAGAGCAAAAGAGTTTTGGTTCTCTCAATATGCTTAAGAAATTCCAGTCCCAAACCTCTACCATCACTGGCCCCTTCAATGATACCGGGGATATCCGCCATCATGAAAGAGTCATATTCCCCAATGAGTACTACACCCAGTTTTGGCGTCAGTGTCGTAAATTCATAGTTGGCAACTTGTGGTCTTGCATTTGAAAGGGTTGAGATAAGTGTGGATTTTCCTACATTCGGATAGCCTACAAGTCCTACATCGGCGATCAGTTTCATCTCCAGTCTTATCTGTTTGGTGATGCCAGGAAGTCCGGGTTGTGCATAGGTCGGTCTCTGATTACTCGAAGATTTAAAGTGCATATTTCCCAATCCGCCTTTTCCACCTTCAAGAAAAAGAACTGTTTCTCCCTCTGTCACAAGATCCAACAACTCTTCACCCGTCTCCATGTCAACGACCTGCGTTCCCGGAGGTACCGTAATAATGGTATCTTTACCTTTACGTCCATAACATTTACGACCCTCGCCGGGACGGCCGTTTTCAGCCTTTATGGATCTTCTTCCACGGAGTGCCGAGAGTGTATCGGTATTATTATCTACTTTAAAATAAATGTTACCACCACGACCCCCGTCACCACCATCAGGACCACCGTTTGCAACAAATTTCTCAGTCCAGAAAGAGATCGCCCCTGCACCTCCTTTTCCTGAGCTGATCATCAACTCTACACTATCTACGAACATATCTTAACCTTTATATCTGTGAAAAACCATTTTTATATTATAATAATGGTCAATGAATTACGGAATTATATCTAAATTAGAGAAATTATTGATATAATTTATATCTATACTTTTTTACGGAGCGCAGGAATGTTCAAACCAAAGACACATGCCATTTTATTTATAACTTTCTCTTTACTTCTTGGTGCCTGTGGTAGCAGTAGCCACCCTGCACCACAAGCCTACAGACCCCTCAATTTGGATAACAAATCTGAACACTATCGGAAAGGTGCACATGACGGATGTGTCACTGCGGCAGAAACATATAAAAAAGACCATGAATTATTTAACAATGATTTTGAATACAATGAAGGCTGGTGGGCAGGAAGACGGAACTGTGAAGGCCGTGAGTATGCCGAATACTGATAAAATGAATTTTTGTTAAAATATTTATTTAAAATTGGGAGTGAATATTACTCCGGGCATTTGCCTGGAGTAATGAAGTTTTATGCAGGTACTACTGAAACTTTTTTCTGAGAAGAAGATCTGTTCTCAAATTTCACTACACCTTCAACAAGTGCGAATATAGTATGGTCTTTACCCATTCCTACACCGTTACCCGGGTGAACTTTAGTTCCTCTTTGTCTGATGATGATGTTACCAGGGATAACTGCTTCACCACCAAATTTTTTAACGCCTAAACGACGTCCAGCTGAATCACGGTTATTCTGAGTGGATCCTTGACCTTTCTTGTGTGCCATATCTTGCTCCTTCTTTTACTTATGCGATTTTAGTAATTCTAACTCTAGTGAAGTCTCTTCTGAAACCTCTTTTAAGTTTTGAATCTTTTCTTCTTCTTTTCTTGTAGATGATAACTTTTTTATCTCTACCTTCATTGATCACTTCACCTTTAACTACAGCACCCTCTACGAAAGGCGTACCTACAGTTAATTCTCCATTGTCTACAGCAAGAACTTCTTTGAATTCTACTGCTGCTTTTGGTTCAAGACTCATGTTGTCAAAACAGATGATATCACCCTCTTGAACTTTGAATTGTTGACCACTTGCTTTAATGATTGCGTACATTGCAAACCCTTTACTATCTGTATATTTTTAAAAAAGTTCGTGATTATATCCAAACTAGTTTTAATTTTAATTTAAACTGGCCACTTTTTCAAAAAGGATAGAACAATAACGAAATTTCTAAACGAATCTCTTAAAAAGTATAATCTGCACTGGCCAATGCAATACATTCGATCTCAACCAGAGCATTTTTCGGCAATGTTTTAACCGCTACCGTGCTTCGGGCAGGTTTATGCGTTCCAAAATAGTGGGCATAAACATGATTGACCGTCTCAAAATCATTCATATCTGTCAGATAGATCGTTGTTTTGATCACATCATTGAAATGCGCACCTGCAGCCTCAAGTACATAATAAAGATTCTTCATCACCTGATGTGTCTGCTGTTCCACACCTCTTGACTCCATACTCCCGTCCGGCATCAATGCGATCTGTCCGGAAGTATACAAAAGTCCATTCGCTTCAATTGCCTGTGAGTATGGTCCGATCGCTTCCGGCGCTTCTTTTGTTGATATAAATTTCATTTTTGTCCTTCTATTTGTTATTAGCTGATTTTTGATTGATATTTGCCTGGTTTCTTTCATAAAAGATATATGACGTTGAATAGTCCGAGAATTCAAAATAGACTTTCTTCTCACCATCATCAACGATACCGTTAAAATTCATGTCATCAACACCATAGCCGTAGCGATATGGTCTCATTTTTCCGTCATTGGATCCAAATGCAGTAGAAACCTTATCGATCTTGATGAATTTATGTACCAGTTTGTCTCCCGCATAGACATCGAGGACTCCGTTCGTCCCTGTCCAGTTCTGCAGCGAACGGCTCAGAGAATTCTGTGTCTCCTGTGTACATCCGGCAAAAAACAACGTAGCTGCCACAGACAACAATAATAGTTTCAATTTCATAAGTGTGTTCTCCTTTTTAAAAATTATACCCCAAAACATTTAAGTATTTTGCAGATTTAAAATCACAATGCACTGATTTGAGGACGCATTGCACTTTCTACCCACTACTTGTTATGTAGCACTCTCATTTTTGGGCATTCCAAATTTCTGGGTGATCAATTCTCCCTCTTCATTGAAGTAGAGGTAATACAACTTGTCTTTGACCAC
>CAZCBU010000096.1:0-11020 GCA_964496995.1 uncultured Sulfurovum sp. | reverse complement strand
TTGTTCTCTTTCTCTTCCCCTTTGATGATCACTTTGATCCCCTCTTTCTCAAAACGTGAAAGCAAAGGTTTTATCTGCTGCATCACTTCAGTGGCCAAAATCGTTTTACTCTCCACTCTGGCAATCACTGTACGTACCCTCTCGCCATCCTCTTTAAATATTTTGACATAAGATTTTTTATAGACAAAATCACATACCTCATCCAGTCTGACCACAGATCTTCCATCCGGTGTGGTCAATTTGACCGCCTTGATATCAAGATCACGGTCTTTATCCGGATCTTCAATGCGTACACGGATCAAACCTTTTTCATCAAACATTTTTCCGTATTCACCTTTGAGAAAAGTACCTTTAAGTACTGAGGTAACATAGGCTTCCGAAAACCCCAGCATTTGACCATATTCATTTACACGCAGTTTTAACTCTTTTACACCTTCTGTTGCATTATCCGTCACATCGAACACACCGTTTATAGATGAGAGTGCTTTTTTAAGTTTTTCTATGGATTGAAGCTGTTTTGTTTCATCCAGTACATTCAAACCTATCTCAATATCATGTCCAACGATCCCGGTTTGGGGTACAAAAAGATTGATCTCCGAAAAAACATTTTCACCATTGGGCAGAGTCAGTTTTTTAAAAGTTTCCAAAACATCTTTTTGGGTCATTCTGGCAAGTTCCTGTGCTTTTTTCTCTCTGATCATATCCGATCCGTCATACTCCAGAGAGAAGATCGGATTCAGATAGGTATCGAAAAAATTCTCCGGCGCTTTTTCATGCAGATTGATAAAGATATGGAACAGATTGTCCCCTGTCTCAAACGTCTGATCCGAATTGAACAATATACCGATCACGGAAGTGATGGAAGAGACTTCTCCCTCTCCCACCTCCTCTTGATAATACTTCAACAGCGCTTTTTCTATCTTGCTTACCATCTTTTCCGTATCTTCAAGTTTGGAATTGACATCGATCTTACCGTTCAGATAGATCTGTGTAGAGTCAAAATCGGGGAAAAGTTTGAATTTAGTCAGACCGAGCATACCGACCGTTGACAGAATAATGAATGTCACCAAGAAGAAGAGCGAACGTTTCTTCTTTTTTAACAGTCTGCCCAGTACCTTTTCATACAGGACATCCATTCTGATCCAAAAATCATTTCTGTCATGATCTCCCTTTGTATTCTTCATAGAAAAGAACTCTTTGGAATGAAGCGGTAAAAAATAGAAGGCTTCAAAAAGAGAAGAGATCAGCAGAATAGAGATCATTACCGGCAAAACCTTCATGAACATACCCATTTCACCGGAAAGGATCAACAGCGGTAAAAAAGCAAACACTGTTGTCAGTGTCGCTGTCAATACGGCAGGGAACATTTCCATGGAACCGTCAATAGCTGCATCACGCGGTGTTTTACCCATTTCCATATGCCGGTAGATATTTTCCGCCACAACAATGGCTTCATCCACCAGCATCCCCAGTGCGATCAAAGCACCCAGCAGGGTCAGCATATTCAAAGAATACCCTATCATATCTGCAGCGATCAATGTGATCATGAAACTTGCCGGGATCCCGATGGCGACTACCAGTGCGATCTTGTAATTCACTGACATGAAAAGTGCCAGAAATACCAGTATCAATCCAAACAGGATATTGGAAGAGACTAGGTTAAGCCTGTTCTTGATCCAGACAGAAGTATCGGTATAAGCTTCAAAAACGACATTTCTATACTCCTTTTGTACCTCGGAGAGCATCTGTTTGATCTCTTTGCTTAACGCAATGGCATTTCCTTCTTTGGTTTTGTTGATATTGATGGAAATATTACGTACGCCGTTGAAGTGTGAGATCTCTTTAGCTTCACTCAAACCAAAGCTCACTTCGGCAATATCACCCAAACGTACCCTCTTACCCGAGACAGTGATCAGTGCGGACTTCAGGGATTCAACACTTTTTTCTCCATTAATCGTTGAAAGATACAGGTGGTTGCCTTTCTGCTCTATGGTACCTATGGGAAAAATGGAAGAGAGGGAAGAGATGGCTCGGTATACACTCTCTTTGGAGAGTTCATACGCTGTCAACTTTGCATTGTCTATTCTGATCAAAACTTCATCATCGGCATCTCCACGGATGGTGATCCCACTGAGGTCTTTGTAGGAACTCAGTCTGCTTTTAAGGTCCTCTGCGATCTCAAGCAGTCTTTTGGTAGGAACATCTCCGGAGATCGCAACCAGAAGCAATGGAAAATCATGCACCGTGATCTTTGCAATAGGTTCATCCATATCTGCAGGCAGATCCCGTCTGATATTGGCAATGACATCTTTGACATCGGAGAGTACCAACTGGTTGTCGCTCCCCACTTTTACATCTGCTCTGATGGAAAAGAACCCGTTCTGGATAACCGTATCAATATTTTCCACTTCTGAGATACTTTTAAGATCATCTTCAATATTTCTCACTGCCATTTTATCAAGGACATCTGCAGATGCACCGGGATAACCGCCTGTAATAGTGATCTGATCAAGCGTAGATGGAGGAAATATCTCTTTTGGAATATCCTGATAGGCAAAAATGGAAAGTACAAGCATAAAAACCATAAGGATATGGTTGATGATCGGTTTGTCCACAGCAAAAGTGATGAACTTTCTTATCATTCCTGCTCCGTATCATTGATGACGAAGATCGTATCGGTAACCCTGTTCTTGAATTTCAACGCTTCAACATTTTGTTTGAGTATCATGTTTTCCGCTTTAAGGGCTTCCACTTCTCTTTGGATCTTGTTAACCTTTTTGCTTTCATAATAAATTTGATTACTCAGATAGATCTTGACCATTGTAAGAATGAGTACGATACTTATGATCATCAGTATGACAGACATCATACCGAAAGTGATCCCGTTGGGTGCCGATCTTTTTTTCTTTTTTACAGCCATTAGTTCATACCCGAAGATCTTTTAAATTTAAAACTTCGTAATTTTGCAGAGCGGCTTCGGGGATTGATCTTCAACTCTTCTTTTCCTGCAGTGACCGGTTTTCGGGAAAGGGCTTTACCGATATCATGGTTTTTCCCGCAGGTACAGCGCATTGCCTGAGGATCACAGATACATGCCGTACTCCATTTTTTAAAACGGTTCTTGACCAATCTGTCCTCCAGAGAATGAAAAGTGATCAAAGAGACCACTTCACCCTCATAATGCCTGGCTTCTATGGCATCAAGCAATCCTTCTATCTCGCCAAGCTCATTATTGACCTCTATACGAATTGCCTGGAACATCAGCGTGGCAGGATGTATTTTCCCGCCTGAAGGAATGACCTGTTTTGCGATCTCGGAAAGTTCCTTCGCACTCTCTATATATTTTTTGGCTCTGGCTTCCACGACTGCCCCTGCCAGTTTACGGTAAGAGCGTATCTCCCCGTAGCTGTCAAAGATATACTCCAGTTTTTCTTTGCTGTATGTATTGACCACTTCATAGGCACTTAATGCAGCCGCAGCATCCATACGCATATCAAGTGTGTCTGACGTAAAAGAGAAACCGCGCTCTTTTTTATCAAGCTGTAAAGAAGAGACCCCGAAATCTGCAAGCAATGCAGTAATGGGTGCTTCTTTTAATGTGGGGAGTACCGTTGCAAACGTTCCTTTATACAAGGTACTTCTTCCTGCAAAAGGCTTCAGACGTTCTTTTGAAAAGATCAGTGCTTCATCGTCTCTGTCAATGCCGATATGTTTAAGATGCGGATACTTCTTCAAGACTTCAGAACTGTGCCCTGCATAGCCAAGCGTACAGTCTACAAAATACCCTTCCCCCACCGTGCTGAAACTCTCCAACACTTCATCTAAAAGTACCGGTATATGTGGCGTTTCCAACAGCATCCCTTCTTCATTTTTCATTTCTAATTTCTATTTTCTAATTTTGCTGTTATAATACCAAAATAATACAAAAGGCTCAGCATCATGATAGACAAACATCTGATAAACGACATCAAACATGTTTCACTCTCACTTTTCAACAAAAACTTTTTCTCTGTCTATCACGGTTCCATCTCCGCCCGTATCTCTGCCAGTGCTTTTGTCATCAACTCACAGGATACGATACTGGATGAATTGACAGAAGACTCTTTGGTCAAACTTGACTGTCAAAAAAGAGATTATCGCTGGAGTCTGGCAAATTCCGATGCACACATTCATGAGCTCATTTACAAAACCATCCCCAATGCCAAATATGTAAGTTACACCATGCCGCCCTATGCAACTGCTTTTTCCCTGAAACATGGCAAGGTATCTCCCCAGGACTATTACGGAAAAAAGGTTTTGGGAGAAGTGATCGTGTATGATCCGAAAAATATTGAAGACTGGATCGAACGGGCTCCTTATGAAATACACCAGTTTTTTCAGAAAAATGACACCCACCTGCTTCTTATTAAAGGTTTTGGTGTGATCTGTTATGACCGGGATATTATTGAGATGGCAAAAAAGATATCGATCCTGGAAAACTCATGCAGGCTGCTTGCATTAAGTGCCACACTTTAAAGTGTATATATAGATGCTTGAAATCATAGTTCTTACTATATTTATTGCGACCATAACAAATCTTGTTTTAATTCGTTTGCATATTCCTACCATCATAGGATATATCACTACAGGTATTATCATTACCTATATTTTACAACTCTCTCATTCCATTAACTCTGAAGAGTTACATATTATTGCCGAATTCGGGATCGTTTTTTTGATGTTTACCATCGGTTTGGAATTTTCCATACATCATATGGTTAAAATGCGTAAAGAAGTTTTTCTTTTTGGTTCCCTGCAAGTTGGTATCAGTATGCTTGTTTTTTATCTTTTGGCACATTATGCATTTGGACAAAATTTTCAATCATCTATTATTATTTCTGCTGCACTTGCACTCTCATCTACAGCCATTGTACTTAAAATACTCAATTCAAACAGAGAGATAAGCAAAGAGTACGGTAAACGCTCACTGGGGATCTTGATCTTCCAGGATATTATGGTAGTACCTATCTTGCTCATGATCACGATTCTCTCTTCCGAGAATGTCTCCATGCAAGGACTTCTTATACAGACTGCTTTGGATGCTATTTTGCTGTTTGTCGCACTCTGGGCATTTGGAAAATTCATTCTGGATCCTTTTTTTAAAGAGGTGGTCAAAAGTGATTCCAATGAAATTTTCATAGGGTCCGTTCTTTTTGTGGTCATGGGTGCATCTACTCTGGCACATTTTTTTGGTTTCTCTTACTCTTTAGGTGCCTTAATTGCAGGTATGATCCTTGCTGAGACACGCTATAAATATCAAGTTGAAGCAGACCTCATCCCTTTTCGGGATCTTCTGCTTGGTATTTTCTTTATTACCGTAGGAATGCAGATTGATTTTTCTGTTATTGGCAACCACTATCTGACCATCATTGGATTACTGCTTCTTTTTACCATTATAAAGATCACCATTATCTTTTTACTTGTTCTCTTCTCGGCACAAAAGCGTGTTGCACTCAAGACCGCGTTGGCACTCTTTCAGCTCGGAGAGTTTGGTTTGGTCATTTTTGAGCTTGCCAGTGCCAAAAATCTCATTGACCCTACAGTCTCACAAGTGCTCGTTGTAATCATTTCTATCTCTATGATACTCACGCCTTTTGTACTGCGCAATATATCATCCATTGCCAATTTCATTTTACAAGATGAAGGCTTGAGTGATACCTGCCGTATAGAAAACACTACTTTACAGGACCATGTAATTATTTTGGGGTTTGGACGTCTTGGCAGAGAAGTGTGCCAAAAACTGGAGAGTTGCGGTATCAAATACATTGCTGTTGACAACAATATATATAATGTACAAGAGGCACAAAAAAGTGGTCACAATGTCATCTTTGGAAATGCTGGGAACAAAACCATACTCGAAGCTCTTAATATCAAAGAAGCAGCTGTCGTCATAGTAGCGCTGGACAACGCCGAAAAGCTTCATCTTGTCTGTGATGTACTCAATAACATTGCAGTACGAGCCAAAGTTGTTGTGAAAGTAGACAGATTTGTAGAAAAAGATGTACTGAAAGAGGAGTTTCCCAACTACGATATCCTGGTAGCTACCGAACAGATGGCAAAGGGTATGGTAGATTCTGTCCTGACCTGTGAATTACCACAATAATTTACAGTTACCCTTGTCACTTTTGTAAAGTATCTTTAGTTATACTCTCATTATAAAATCATTCTTCTATGAGGATATCACTCCATGAACCAGACAAAAAAAAGACTCAGTATTATCAATCTTGCCATTTCGATCACCGATATTGAAACCATTCAGCTTCAAGTTCTCAAACTCAGAATGCTTAAGACCGATGAGAATATCCAGGAGATACTCTCCATGCTTCAAAATGAAAATTATGCTCAGGCTCAGGCACTCATTACAACCTATATCGATACTCCCAGAAAAGAAGTCTTGCAAAGAACATTTCAAAAAGAAAAAGAAAGACGCCAGATAAAAGAAGAGGCCATCATTGATGAATTTAATCTCTTCACGACAGAAGGGGAAACCCGTGAGGATACGGAGGTCCGAACTTTGGATCTTGATGATATGCTTAGACTCGAATCAGAAGGAGAAGATCATTTTACCTCAGTGCAGAAGGCCCCTGAAGAAGAAAGCAGGATACTGGATCTTGACGATATGTTACGCTTTGAAGAAGAAGCAAAAGAAAACAGACCCAGAACGGTTCACGAAGAGATAGATTTTGACAGCATACTCAATGTCAAGAATGAAGATATACTTCCGGACAACATTGATCTTGACATAAGCCATTCCGGAAACAATGATTTTTGGAATCAGGAAGAAAATCATACGACACAAAGTGAATCTATCCCCAGGGATACCTTTTTTGATGAAGTAGAGAGTGAAATATCTCCGGAAGCGGAGGAGAAAGAAGGCTCGGTCATAGAATATCCTTTTCCTGAATATCAAAATGATACAGAAGAGGAGAGAGAAGAGGAATCAGAGGAAAAAGCAGAAGTTCAAACTCAGGAGAAGACAGAAGAGGATACTGTCAGCTATAAGCCCATACCGTACATAGATCAGAAACTTAAAAACATGCAGGTGCAATACCCGGTTGTCGAGGCATCGGATGAAAGTTTTGCAAGTGTTGACAAATGGCTGCTCAAGATCTCCAATGACGGTTATACGGAACAAGAAATTGAAGAGATGATCCAAACCATAGATTCACTGCGTTCTGACAATCATGCAGAAGCCGCACAACTTCTACTCATCTCCGCAGCAACAGAATCAAAATATGCGCAGTTCAGACTTGCCAGAACACTTTATAAGGGCGATATACTCCAAAAAAATCTTCCTGAAGCCTTTACACTTATCAACCGTTTGGCCACTTACGATGATTATCCTGAAGCTATTTGCGATCTGGCACAATTCTATGAGTATGGCATAGGAATAGAAAAAGACAAATCAAAAGCAGAGGCACTTTACAAAGAAGCAAAGGAAGCAGGTATCAAAAGAGCTGCAGAGCATTTTGAACGGCTGCAAAAAGAAAACAAAGGTTTCTTTGCTTTTCTTACCAAATAATACTTGCAAAATAAATTCTGCAAAATAAAAAAGTGTCTTACGGCGCTTTGTCTATATCTTACTTTTCCAATTCCAAGATCCCTTCATAGGCAACATCCATCATCCTGTCTATCTCATCATACGTGATGATATAAGGTGGCATAAAATAGATAATATGTCCAAGGGGCCGTAGCAATACACCTTGTGTCAAAGCATATTCATACAGTTTCAGGCCTATACGTTCCCTGACATCGTAGCCTTGAAGCTCTATAGCAGCTACCATCCCTTGCTGTCTCACCTCTTTCACATTGGATAATGCCTCAAAGTTTTTCAGTCTTTTCTTTATATAGGCCGATTTCTTCTCATTCTTCGCCAACACATCATTCTGCTCAAATATTTCAAGTGTTGCCAGTGCAGCGGCACAGGCTAAAGGATTCCCGGTATAGCTGTGCGAATGTAAAAATGCTTTGTACTCATTATAGTCACAATAGAACGCACTGTAAACATCCTCTGTCGTCATAACCACAGAGAGAGGCAGATAGCCGCCTGTCAACCCTTTTGAAAGTGTCATGAAGTCCGGTGAAACATCTGTATGGTCAAATGCGAACATTTTGCCGGTACGGCCAAAACCTGTCATGATCTCATCTGCGATCAGATGCACATCATATTTTTGTGTCAACACTCTGGCTCCTGTCAGATAATCCGGATGATACATATGCATACCGCCTGCCCCCTGAATGAGTGGTTCAAGTATCAAGGCTGCGATCTCATTCGATCTCTCCCTCAGTACATGCTCCAAAAGGCCCAACGCTTCTTCTGCTGCTGCCTGACTTTGGTCTTTTGGTACAGCCACCTGCATATTGGAGATCAAAAGCGGTTCATAGGTTTCTTTATAGAGAGCCACATCCCCCACAGAAAGTGCACCGATGGTCTCTCCATGATAGGAGTTTGTCAATGAAAGGAAAACAGGTTTACGTTTACCCGAATTCAGATGATAGTGATAGCTCATTTTCAGTGCTGCTTCAACCGCAGAGGAACCATTGTCAACATAAAATACTTTTTTCAAAACCTCCGGGGTGATGTTTACAAGTCTGTGTGCCAGTTCAACAGCCGGTTCATGGGTAAACCCTGCCAGAAGGACATGTTCAAGCGTATCAAGCTGTGCTTTGATCTTTGTATTGATCTGTGTATTGGCATGACCAAAAAGATTGACCCACCATGAAGAGACCGCATCGATGTAACTGTTACCCTCAAAGTCATACAGATACACTCCTTTCCCGGATCTAATAGGGATAAGCGGCAAAGTTTCATGGTCTTTCATTTGTGTACAGGGATGCCATATGACTTCCAGGTCACGCTGCATCATCATAGCGTTTGTATTTGTCATTTTTTACTACCCCGTTTTTTGAATTTACAACTTGCCCCAAGGAGATCATTCACTACCTTACCACAAGCTTATTTAGGTAAAATATTGTACAAATTTTTAGATTGAAGGTAGATGAAAAATGATTAGTTGGATGCAGAAGCACAATAAATACCTGGTATGGACCATCTGGGTAGCAACCATCGCGTTTATTGGTGCAGGTTTTGTAGGTTGGGGTAGTTATGATTTCGGTGCGAAAGCCGGTAATGTGGCAAAAGTAGGAAGCATTGAGATTCCACAGACAAAGCTCAACAGTGTTTATTCAGATCTGTACGGGCAGGTCAACCAGCAGATGCAAGGGCAGCTCGATGACAAAAAAGCCAAAGAACTGGGTCTGGTAAAACAGGCATTCGCCAGGATCAATACACAGACAAAACTGCTTAACTTTGCCAAAGATGCAGGGATCATAGTCTCTGATGCAGAAGTTGCCAAAACACTTGAAAATATCAAAGCATTTCAAAAAGACGGTCAATTCAGCAAGGAGATATATCAAGGTTTCCTGAACTCCAGACGCATGAAGGCAAAAGCATTTGAAGCACAGTTGAGAGAAGAGCTGATACTCGGTAAAACAATGGCTTTACTCAATGTTGATGCACTTCCACTGGAAATAGAAACTATTTCGTCTGCAATGAATGTTGCAGACAAGATCGCTTATCAGGTATTGACAACTGCAGACGTGAACATTTCACTGGATGATTCTGCGATCAGATCCTTCTGGGAAACACAGAAAGAGAACTTCATGACACCGAAGAGCTATGAACTTGCTGTTGTCTGGACCGCAAGCGATAATGCAGAAGTGACTGAAGACGAGTTAAAAGAATTCTACAATACGAACTCTTTCAATTATACGGATGCAGGCGGCAAACAATTGTCTTTTGATGATGCAAAAGAGAAAGTATCTTCAGACCTGAAATTGAAAAAAAGCAAAAAAAGTGCACAAAAGAACTATATCGCTTTCAAAAAAGGAAAGCTTGAGAGTTCTGAAACGATCACGCTGGCATTAAATGATCCCAAGTTGACAAAAGAGATCTGGGATGACATTCAACAAAAGAACGTTTCAGACATCACAAAACCCAAAGTGGTAAATAACAGATATGCCACGATCAAGATCCTGAAGATCAAAGAACCTCAGGTTAAGACTTTTGAAGAGGCGAAAAGTGAAGTTTCCGCTCTCTATGCTTTACAGGCAAAAAAAGAGGCTCTTCTAAAACTTGCTGAAACAACATTGAAAAACTTTGATAAAAGTCAGGCAAATATCTCTGATTTTGTTACTTTAGAGAAACATGACAACCTGAAACCACTAAATTTACAAGAAAGTTTACAATTTTTACAAAAACTCTTTACATCTTCAGAAGAAAACGGTATTATAAGCGTATTGGATAAAGTTATAGTTTACAATATTATAGAGCAAAAACTCTTGCCGATGGACGGGAACAAAACAGATCTTGTAAAACAGACTGTAAATCAAGTAAAACAAAACATATTTGAATCCAATCTTATTAAGATGCTGGATGAAAAATACCCTACGGAAGTTTATATGGAAGGACTTACAAATTGAGTGACACAATTTTAGCTATAGATATCGGTTCCACAAAAATATGTGCCATCATAGCTGAGATCAATGAAGGTAACGTTCAAATACAGGGTCATGGCATCTCAAAATCTCAAGGGATCAAAAAAGGTGCCATTACCAATATAGAGCTGGCATCAAAGTCCATCAAAAAAGCGATCGCTGATGCCAAGCGTATCTCCGGAAGCAATATCACTTCCGCTACCGTCTCCATCTCAAATGCCTATGCAAAAAGCCTCAACTCTACCGGTATCGTCAATATACCGCATAAAGACATCTCCATTAAAGAGATCACACGTGTCATGCAAACAGCACTTTATAATGCCAATGTCCCTAATGAGTATGAGGTCATTCATGTATTGCCTTACAACTTCAGAGTAGATGATCAGGATTATATAGAAGATCCATATGGTATGAATGCTTCTCGTATGGAAGTGGATGTCAATATTATTATGACACAAAAATCAAATCTTTCAAACCTGAAAAA
>CAZCBU010000095.1:0-4609 GCA_964496995.1 uncultured Sulfurovum sp. | reverse complement strand
GACAGGGCACACTTCGTGTGATTGATGGTCTAATTGCTTTCACGTAGGGTGTTGGCTCTACAACACCAATAATTATTTCTTTCTTGATTCTTTCTCTGTGATCCCTGACATTCCGAAACGTCTTGTCAATTCCTGTTTGACCCTGTCCGGGGAGATGTCTCTGTATCCCAGGCCTACGAGGGTATGATAGAGAAGGTCGGCAGATTCGTAGATGACCTGTTCGTCACTCTCTTCGTTTATGGCTACACAGACTTCGTCTGCCTCTTCACGGATCTTGCTTAGCATGAGGTCTTTGTCATCAAGCAGTTTTTTAGTCCATGATTTTGTCTCTGCTGAGGCATGCTTACGTTCCAAAATAGTGTGGTAGAGTGTGTCAACTACACCGTATATGGCATCGGTATCAACCTCTTTGTCCAAGATGACCTTGTCTTGCAAAACAGAAGTAAAGAAACAGCTTTTTCTGCCTGTATGGCAGGCCACACCGTTTTGTTTGATCTTTAAAATGACCGTATCGGCATCACAGTCCAAGAGTACATCTTTGACTTCCTGGGTATGGTTGGAGCTTTCACCTTTTTTCCAAATGCGCTGTTTGCTTCTGCTGAAGTAGTGTGCATAGCCTGTTTCTAAAGTTAGATTGTATGCTTCTTCATTCATGTAGGCAAGCATGAGAACGTCATTGGTCTCAAAGTCTTGTGCAATAGCAGGGATAAGGGGGGTTTTGTTCCAGTCGATGGTCATGATAATTTCTCCATGTGTAGGGTGCGTTTCCCAACGCACCATTGAATAGCCCTTACGGCGAAAGTTTTATTTTATAAAATTTGATTATGCGGTGCGTTGGGAAACGCACCCTACAATTATTGTTGTGCAGAAACGGTTTGTTGTTCTTTACCTTGTGTGTTGACCCAAATGTTAGGTACAGCACCACCAGGTGTAAGGAAGATCTTTGCATCTTTGTTGACTTTCAATGCATCATTAAATTTCCCTTGTGTCTTGATCTGTTCAAGTTGTAAAAGATCTTGTGTCAATGAAGAGGAGATGAGTGTATTGGCTTTTGCCTGCTCTTCTGCTTCAATACGGATCTTGTCTGCTTCACCCTGTGCTTCAATACGGTTTCTTTCCGCTTCACCTTTTGCGATCTCAGCTGCTTTTTGTGCCTGCTGTTTTGCTTTCTCTTTCTCTTGCTCGGCAATGGTCACTTCCTGCTTGGCAATCTGTACTCTTTCGATCTGATCTTTAATTTTTGTAGGAAGATTGATGGTTCTAAGTTCAACAGAAGTAAGTATAACAGGCTTATTTGGAAGGTCATCTACACTCTGTTTTACTTTCACTTCAATGGCCGCTGCGATCTCGTTACGCATCTCTGGGAGTTGTTCTGCTGTATATTGACCGACTACATCACGTACCACTTCTCTTACTTTTGAGTTGATGATCTTCTCTTCCCAGCTTGAACCCCATTTTTCTATGGTTGCTGGTGCAGACTCTGCCTTGAGTCTATATTGTACAGCAATATCGATTTTAACAGTCAAACCTCTTCTGTCCAGTACTGAAATGGCAGGGTTTCTTCTAAGACCGCCTTCAAAGCCTCGGTATGAGTCACCTAATGCCCCTGTACTGACATCAGAGTATGTAATAAGTCTGATACGTGTGTTTACAGGGATAATCTTTTGCAGTACAGGAATGTAGAAATGTAGTCCTGCCGGTAGTGGTTCCTGTTCAAATTTACCTGTATTTACTTTGATTCCTACTTCACCGGAGTTGATGATGGTAAATGGTTTAAATACAAAAAATGCAAAACCGACAGCGATGAGGATCACGATCCATGGTGCACCTTTTCCCATGTTGTTCAGAGGGTTCTCAAAATTGTTTCCTCCTCCACCCCTGTTATTATTGTTGTTTGAGTTATTACCCGGTTTTTTCTTTTTAAAATAGTCATTCATGTCTGCTGGCATGTATATTCCTTGTGTTTTCTGTAGGGTGCGTTTCCCAACGCACCAAAATTAATTGATATAGGTTAAATGTTGAATGTAATCTGGGTTCTTTCCTGCAACCACATCAAAATAGGCTGTTTGTAATTTTTCCGTGATCTCACCACGTGAACCGCAACCGATGATACGTGCATCCACTTCACGGATCGGTGTGACTTCTGCTGCTGTCCCTGTAAGGAAAGCTTCATCAGCAATATAGATCTCTTCTCTGGTGATCCGTCTTCTGACGACTTCAATTCCCATGTCTGTTGCCAGATCAATGACCGTTTGCTGTGTAATGGACTCCAGCGTATTGTCAGATGGAGGAGAGATAAGCTTTCCGTCTCTGACCATAAAGAAACAGGCACCTGAAGCTTCTGCAATGTAACCCTGGTCGTCTCTTAGCAGTGCTTCATCATACCCTGCCTCAACCGCTTCGAATTTTGCCATTTGTGAGTTCAGGTAGTTCGCAACCGCTTTGGCTTTTCCCATACCCGAAGTGTTCGGTGTTCTTGTCATCGATGAGATCTTGAGGCGGATCCCTTTTTTAAGACCCTCTTCACCGAGGTAGGCTCCCCATTTCCATGCAGAAATGGAAACATTGACCGGACAGTCCTTGTGGTAGAGTCCCATAACTCCGTAACCAAGATAGACCAGCGGTCTGATGTAGGCTCCGTCAAAGAGTTCATTTTCCTGAAGCAGAGTAACCTGTGCCGCATTGAGTTCTTCCAGTGTATAAGGTACATCCATCAATGTCATTTTTGCCGAATGTAAAAGTCTTTGTGTATGTTCATTGAGTTTAAAGATGGCGCATCTTCCATCCACGGTCTTGTATGCTTTTGTCCCTTCAATAGCACCGTTTCCGTAGTGAAGTGTATGTGTAAGAACATGAACCTGTGCTTCATCCCAAGGTGTCAGTTCACCGTCCATCCAAATATATTTTGCTTTATCCATTAATAGTCTCCAAAACATACCGTTAAAAGGTATGTAAAATAATTGGATATTTTAGCTAAAAAGTGGTTAATCGTCGGTTATGCGAATTTAAGGAAGAGTCCTATCAGGAGTGAAAGAAGAATGGTAATACCAATAAGCAGGACATTGTGCACGGTCTCAGACAGGGTGATCTTTGTTTCGATGAAGTCTACGATCTTCATGGCAGGAAAAGCCATGAAGACAAGCATGACAACAGAAAAAACAAGAGTAAGGGCTATATCGATCATTTTACAGTCCGTAATAGCTGTGAACAAAATCCAACTCTTCTTTGTTCTGAAGAGAGAGTTCCGCTACGGCAGTACCGTTATTGTCAGAAATGACAAGTGTATTTCCATTGAGTTTCAAGTGTGTCTTTCCCCACTTTTTTTCTAAACGTTCAAACTCTTTAAAGAGAGTCATATTGTTAGGTTTCTCTTTGAACTCGGGATCTTCTCTGTTCTTGATAAGCAGTCCGCCAAAGCGTTTATCGAGATAATAAGGACTGTATTCTTGTACCGCTTTATAGACACGTTCATTTTTGTGACTTGGCTTGCTTTGAAAAAATGCACCCAGTCCTAAAGCCAGAAAGCCCAGCAGGAGTGCAAGCGGAAGATATTTTCTAAATGAGTTCATGCGCGGTACCTTATAATTGATTTTTGACAGTATAGGGCGTTTTGTCTAAAGATCGCTTGATGAAAATCAATCTGCTTCTAATTAAAGTGTGTTATTATTCTTTCATCAAATATAGGCAGGTAGATCAATGAAAAACTTTTTCTTTTTAGAAGGTGCATATCTTATTTTAGCGGGGATCATACTGCTTATCACAGTGTTTGTCGCAACACGGCCCTTCATGGCAAAAGGTGCGCTAAAAAGGGGGCTTTTCTGGGTGACCTTGGTGCTTGCATTTTTCATCGGAGGACACTATATGGTCACGATAAACAGAATGGCAGCAGTACAGGAGGCATTTGAAAAAGATATGCCTATTTTATGTGAAAGTAGAATGCAGAGGAAAGTCGCACAGACCGTAACAGTGCAAAAGTCCAATGACTGGTCACTTGAAAATGATAATTTTGTCTCCCCCAATTATACTCGGCCGTTTTTCTCCGCAAGATGTATTGTAAAGTAACACTTTACAATACCGGGTCCGAGTTATTACTTCACCTTTTCACTATAAAAATATTATAATTATTACTTAACTTAACAATCAATTTTTTTTGTTTTTCTTCAATTTCTTGATATATGTCAATCTTATCCATTTTTTAAACTGTCATAATACTTTCATGCTCTAAGGTTTTGATCCTTTCAGTAAATAGATATACAACAGGAGCCAATATGACGGAAACGTTGATAGTTCGACCAGAGATAGCATTGGATCAGTTCTTGCCAATCTTTGTAGAATCAACACTTGTACTCGTTTTTGGTGTAGGGTATGCAGCAATCATTACCCTGGCTAAAATGGGTTATTTTTCCAAAAAATGGATGCCTGTCGGGTATCTGTTTTGGGCATTACAAACTTACTTCTTGTATGATTTTGCAATGTTGATCCAGAGTAATCACTTTACTTTAAAAGTATTGATGGTCACTATGGTGGCATATCTGTTTATCCCACACTTATATTTTTATCTTATTAGTGCGGCTGATGATAGATATGAAGACAAAGATGAAATTGTGCA
>CAZCBU010000094.1:0-3603 GCA_964496995.1 uncultured Sulfurovum sp. | reverse complement strand
AGCTTTTGCTGATACAGTGCCATAAAGTTCCCCAGTGTCATGGTCACGACTGCCAGAACAACTAACAGAGGTACAGAGATCTCAGAGGCTTCTGCAAGGAAAGGTGCAAAGAACTTGAAGGCGGCTACGGCCACAACGGTTTTTGCCACACCGCTTAAAAGTGCGGCATGAGAATGACGCACCAAAGCATAGGTATCTGCCGCCCATCCGTGCATAGGTACAATGGTCAGCTTATAGAACACGGCAAAGAGCATGATGAACACACCTACAAGAGAGAAAGTCGTAGGATGAGAAACAATATCCTCTTCCAGAAGCCCCCCTCCCATCAGATAAAATGCTGCACCCAACAGCAACATACCTGTGGCAATGGCACCGGCAATGAACATCTTCACCGCACCCTCGGCCTGCTCTGCTGTTTTAATATGACTGACAAGCACGATCGATATCAGGCTCACCGCTTCAAAAGAGATAAGAAAAGCCAATACCGTTTGACTCTGAAGCAAGGCGATCGATGCTGTTGCCAGAAAAAGTGTCTGTGTCATCGTCGTATCATCCTCTTCATGCAGTACCAGTGCAAGCAGGACAATGAGCATAATACGTTCAAAAAGTGTGACCGCTTCACTGCTTTCAAAACCGCTCAATCCTATGGAAGTACCACTGAGGAACAGTCCGGCCAAAAGAGCCAGCAGTACAAACCCTTTGAGCATTTTCGTTCTGTGCAGTAAAAAACTCAGCACAGATGCAGCAAACAGTATGGAAAAAGTACTTATCATAGTGCACCTCCCTGTGTAAGTAACATGTTAAAGGCCGTATTGATCGTATCGAACAACAGCGACGGGAAGAGACCGAAACCTATGATTCCCAAAGCAAAAAGGATCAGTGCCAAAAACTCTACTCTGTTCATTTTGAAATCACACTTTTCGATCAATTTTGACTGTTCACCGTACACCACACGTCTGAATGTCCAGATGATGTAGCCTGCACCGATCATTGAACCCAATGCAACGATGATCAAGCCTATACCGAAAGTATCTATGGCAGAGATAAGGATCGTCAATTCGCCAATGAAGCCCATGGTTCCCGGCAGTCCCAGTGCCGCCAGACCCGCCAGGACAAAAATAGCAGAAAGATAAGGCGCTTTTTGCATCAAGCCTCCCATATCTTTCATTTGCCAGCTTCCCGTACGGGCATGCAGGAATCCTGCGATCAAAAAGAGTGGAGAGATAATAAGCGCATGTCCTATCATTTCAAATAGTGCTGCGCTCAGACCCGAATAGCTCAAGGTCGCGATCGCGACCGTGACCAGACCCATGTGAGAGATGGAGCTGTAAGCCACCATTTTTTTAAGATGTGTCTCATACAGTGCCATAAATCCGGCATAAAACAGGGTGATCAGACCCAGTGTAAGCATGACCCAGGCAAAATTCTCGGATTGTTCCGGAAGCATCAGTACCACCATACGGATCATTGCATAGGCACCCATTTTCAAAAGAACCCCTGCCAAAAGTACAGAAACAGGTGCCGGGGCCTGCACATGTGCATCCGGCAGCCAGGTATGAAATGGGAAGATAGGCATTTTAACCGCAAAACCGATAAAAAGCAGCCACCAGATCAGTGCCGGTGTGCTTAGCATCGCCTCTTTCAGCAAGGTCATGTCAAATACCCCTGTCTGCATGTAGATGAGGAAAAATGCCAACAGTATCAACATCGAAGCCACATGGGTATAGAGGAAGAATTTAACTGCCGCATAAATACGCCCTTCGGCGCCCCAGATTCCTACGAGGAAATACATTGGTACCAGTGTCAACTCCCAAAATATGAAGAACCACAGGAAATTGGTACTCATGAAAACACCGAAGATCGGTCCGGAGAAAAGAACCAGAAGTGAAAAATAGTTCTTTGGGTTTTTCATCGTCCAGCTTGAGAGTGTTACCAGTATCAACAGCACCGAAGTGAGGATCAACATCACCACACTTAAGTGATCCACCTGCAAAGAGAGTACAAAATCAAAGCGTTCAACAGCAAGATAATTGCCAAGCAGAAGATAACCCTTTTCAGGCAATACAGTAAGTAGATCTATAGAAATGAACAACATGAGTACAAAAAGTACTAAGGCAATATATTTTGCAGCATTGCTCTTATTTGACATAAAAAGCATCATCAGCACTGACAGGATCACCGGTCCAAAAATAAAATAGAGTGGGATCATAAGCTGCCTCCTGCGATCATTGCCAACAGCAAGAGCAGTAGCCCCACCGTCATTGTGGCTGAATTGTCTCCCGCTTTTGCGGTAGAGACCAGAGAGAACCAGGAGAAAATACGTTTCGATACCCCTACTATGCCGTTCACTGCTGCATCAATGATGTGTTTGTCTATCCAGTAGACCGTTTTTGCAAAAGCATTGATAATGACATTGTGTGTCAGCCAATGGATCATATATTCAATATAATACCCGTTGAAAAGTATCCCATGGATCGTTTTCATCAAAGGATGTGAAGAGATCTTCTCCGTCAAGTCAAGCCGTTTGTTGTAATAGTAGTACACGATCAGTGCCAGGATCAGGATCATCGTCATCAATCCCATAAATAACCCATCTACATGCGGTTCTTCAAAAACTTTCCCACTGACCATTTCGGCAAGCGGTTCCTGAAAGAATCCAAGCAGAAGTGTGACCACTGCCATGATCCCCAAAGGAAGCACGATCCAGAATTTTGAAGGGGCTTTGACCTTTTCAAAAAGGGCTTTGTCACGTGTTTCGCCGGAGAATGTCAAAAGCCACAGTCGTCCGATGTAGGCAACGGACAAGACACCTGCGATCGTAACAAGGGTACTGACGATCCCGAAAGTTTCAGGATTGAGTATGGCCGTTGCAATGACCGCATCTTTGGAGTAAAAACCGCTGAAAGGCGGAATACCGCTCAAAGAAAGTACCGCCATTCCCATAAAAAGTGCGGTCCAGGTCAGTTTTTGACCCAAGCCGCCAAGCCGCCACAGATCTTTGACATGCTGTGCAGACATGATCACCGCACCTGCTCCCAGGAAAAGCAAGGCTTTAAAAACCGCATGATTGACCAGATGGGTCATCCCTGCTGCCAGTGAACCCGCACCCAATCCGACAAAAGCAATGGAGAGATGTGACATGGTCGAATAGGCAAGTACTTTTTTGAGTTCACGCTGTACCAAAGCACTTGTCGCACCGATAAAGGCCGACAGTGCTCCGACCGTTGCCACAACAATCAACGCTTCTGCTACCATATAAAAATCAAACAGACGTGAAACAATGTAGATACCACTGTTGACCATAGTCGCACCGTGGATCAGTGCAGAGACCGTCGTAGGACCTTCCATGGCTCTCATCAGCCAGGGAAAGAGCGGGAATTGCCCGGATTTTCCAATAGCCGCGATAAAAATGAATACAGCTGCCAGGAACATCATCTCTTTGTTGAGTTCACCGCTGTTCGCCATGGCATTAAGCTGTACCATGTCGAGTGTACCGCTGAAATAGAAAAGCAGTCCGATCGCCGCAAAGAGAAAGATATCGCCAAACCGGGTAAAAAGAAAAGCACTGACCCCGGCATCTGCCGGATCTTTTTGCTGATGCCA
>CAZCBU010000093.1:0-6312 GCA_964496995.1 uncultured Sulfurovum sp. | reverse complement strand
CCTTGCACTGCTGCTGAGTACCGATGCCAAACAGGTGGACCGTATGCTCAATGTGGGTAAAGCAAAGAAGTATGAAGCGACCAACACATTCATTGCACAAAGCAAAGGGATCATACAGATCAAAGAGAAAGCACACGGGCTCATCGGCATTGAGCTTATTCCCACAGCCCGTCTGAACCCCTACTACAAGATTGATGCGAACCTTCTGACACAGCGTCCCGACCTCAAAGTGGCAGAGTACAACGTGCACGCAAACTCTGCACATATCGGTGCGACCATGGCGGAACTCTACCCGAGTTTCTCCCTCTTTGGGAATATCGGCTACAACAGTAACAACAAGACAGGCAACTGGCTTGCAGGAAGTGATGCCCTGGGGGTAACAATAGGCCCGTCATTCTCCTGGAACATCTTCAACTACGGACGCATCAAGAACCAGATCCGCCTGCAGGATGCCATCTTCGAAGAGAGTCTGGTCAAGTACAACAAACAGGTACTCTCCGCAGTCCAGGAAGTCTCCAATGCACTCAACGGCTATATCTTGACACGCAAACAGCACATTGAGAATAAAAAAGCCGTCGAAGCGACCATCCGTGCCTTCAATATTTCGGTCGTACAGTACAATGACGGCCTGGTCAACTACCAGCGTCTGCTGACCACGGTGGAGAAACTCACCTCTACGCAGGACCGTTTTGCCAGTATCAAAGGGAATATGGCTCTGAGCGCTGTTTCACTTTACAAAGCACTTGGCGGAGGCTGGCAGATCAGCAGGGGTAAGGCCTATATCTCCAAAGAGATGGCAGCCAGGATGAAAGCACGTACGGACTGGGGAGAGTATCTTGACGGCGATATGACACGACTCCCGAAAGGATTCTATGATGCCAAATAACTATCCGCATGAACTCTCCATTGATGATGTCTATTTCTCGCCTCTGCTACTCGTGATACTGCTCTCGTTCCTTGCAGCGGTCATCACCGTACTCATACTCAACAAGCTGAAGGTTTCGCGTTATTTTTATGCGCCTCCCTATGTGTTCATTGCCATTATGGCACTCTATATGGTTCTCATAGACCATTTCTGGATCAAATTTTAAGGAAAACCCGTGAAAAAACTCATTAAACTATTACTGACTCTGGCTATTTTGGGAACAGCAGCCTACTTTGCCTACCATAAGTACAGAAACTATATTGACAACCCGTGGACACGTGACGGACAGGTGCGTACACAGGTCATCCAGGTCGCACCACGTGTTACAGGTATGGTCACGAAGATACATGTCGTGGACAACCAGAAGGTCAAAAAAAGGGACCTGCTCTTTGAACTGGACCCTTCACAGTACGAACTCAAGGTCAGACAAGCCAAAGCAAGGCTGCAGCGTACACTCGAAGCGGCAAAAGGTACCAAAATAGAGTATGAACGTGTCAAGAAGATCTATGCCAAAGACAAAGGGGCTGTCTCACAGAAAGATCTGGTACGCAATGAAACGAACTATTTTAAATCTCTTGCAGACATTGACTCTTCTACAGAAGCATTGAACAACGCCAAGCTCAATCTCTCCTATACCAAGGTCTATGCAGAAATAGACGGCTATGTCTCTAACATCACTTTCCAGATAGGGACACAGGCCACTGCCAACAAACCCATACTCGCTCTCGTCGATACCTCTTCCTACTGGGTATTCGGGTTCTTCCGTGAAGACAAGATACCCAATGTCAAGATAGGAGATGATGCTGTGGTCACACTGATGGCCTACCCGGACACGCCGCTCAAAGGAAAAGTGGAATCGATCGGCTGGGGGATAGCCCTTTCTGACGGGAACCCGGGAAACAACCTCTTGCCGAGCATCAAGCCTGTCTTCCAGTGGATACGACTTGCACAGCGTATTCCCGTACGTATCAAACTCGACACCCTGCCTAAAAATGTAAAACTGAGATTCGGATTGACCGCTTCGGTGATGGTCATGAAAAATGAAAACTAAGAGTTTAACCTTTCTTCTCTTGTGAAGAAAGTGCTTTGCCCACCTCATCTTCTTCTTTCGGATGAAATGCACTGGGACGTGCTTTATGGGAGAATTTCAGGATCATGGCTGTGATCACTGCACCTCCGGGAACGACCCAGATCACAGCCAACCCTGTCATTTTAAAAATATCCACGACCTGAGCACCGGCTTTCCTGTACTCTCTGCGGATCAGTAAAGAAGGTATCTCTATGGTTTCTTTAAGCTCTACATTCATACCTCTGCCGATACGTCTGGAAAACTTCTTTAAATTACGGATACGTTTTTTCATAGGGTTACTATACTATAGAAAAATTAATATGCAGACAATGAGGAGAGAAGAAAATGGACCCCGTCAGATACGGGATCCGGAAGTTTATTTGTCGATCTTAACCACTTTATAGCTGAGATCATCACCCTGATAAACCGGTTCGAATAAAACACCGTCACACTCTTTATACTGTTTGCCATCCATGAAAATATCTCTACATCCGTCATCAGGAATGGTAGAGACCAGGGCACCTACAGCAATAGCACTTCCCCAGAACCATGGCCAGTATCCACCCCATCCGTAATGTGGATAATAATGGTAATGGCCATGACCATAATGAGGGCCGTGTCCGTGATGAGGAGGATGTCCACCATGAGGAGGTCTTCCGTGAGGAGGCTTTCCATGTGGCGGTTTTCCATGTCCCGGACGATTTGGTTTTCCAGGTCTGTTTCCATTGCCAGGTCTATTTCCCGGAGGTCTTACACCCGGCTTTGTAGGTTTTCCGGGTTTTCCGGTATTTGGTTTCTGTGGTTTACCCGGTCTTCCAGGTCTTGCCGGTATTCTGTCACCATTGCCAGGAGGTCGTACACCCGGTCTGTTTGGATTACCTGTACCAGGTCTATTTCCGTTACCCGGACGATTTGGTTTTCCTGCTCCAGGTCTATTTCCGGGTCTTTGTACCGGTCTGTTCCCTGGCTTTTGAACAGGTCGCGTAGATGGTCTGTTCCCCGGTTTTGTTACAGGACGTGTTCCAGGTTTGTTAGATGGACGTGTACTCGGTCTCGTACTTGGACGTTGTGCTGGTCTTGTACTCGGCCTTTTAGCCGGTCTTGTCGCAGGACGCGTACTTGGTCTTTTATTGACCGGTCTGGTCGCTTTTCTGTTTGTCGGACGTGTTGACATTCTGTTGGAAGGCCTCTTTGTTGAACGCTGGAAATTTCCTCCCTGATAACGGTTGTGCCGAGGACTGCTTCTTCTGTTGAAACCACCTGAACGGCGATTAAAGCTTCCCGATCTTCTTGCACCTCCACCACGGAAACTTCCACCGCTGCGACGCATACCGCCGCCTCTCATACCCCCGCCCCGGCGCATACCGCCTCCGCCGCGTCTGCCACCACCTCTTCTTGCATCTGCTTTATTTAAGATGGAAAAAGTGATCGTTGTAGAAAGCAAAGGGTGTGCATTGACACTCACTTTTTCAGACTCCACCACTTTCACCGAAGGAGAAAAAAGCCCCAACATAACAGCGACAATAGCAAACTTTACCATAAAAGATCTTCTATTTTTCATGACTACTCCTTCTCTACCGGTACGATAATATCTATCTTGATCGCATTGACAGCTGCTTTGAATACATATTGTTCTGACTGGGATCTACTGTTTTTGAACCAACGCAGGATAGTAGTACTTCTCATCTCTCTTTTACCTGTTTTGTCTATGATAATAAATTTTAAGATAACCGGACTTTCCCCTCTTGCGATCCAGACTTGAAACTCCTCTTTAGCATTACTGAAACCAATATAGTCACAAGGAATCTTTCCCACACTACTGATACCATAATAGTACCCTTTACTTTGAGGCTTCAAACGTTTAGCAATATCACTGTAGAGCAGGTTTGCCAAGGGTGTCTTGATATCATAATGGTCAAAAATGTAGTCGAGTGTGCCGTCTATGGTTCGGGGTGTTTTAAGCATACCATAATAGTTATTTTCCTTATTATAAATGGTAAACTCACCTTTATGCAGATAGATACGTCTGTTTTTGCTATCACCTTCAATATCTATCATCATGTCACCGGGTCTGTCTACTTTGACAAAAACACGATGCTTGACCTCAACGATCATCTTATCCTCATAGAGATCATCGTTGACAGTAATACCTTCAAAGGCAAACTTGTCCAGGCCGCCCACATAACGATAGGCACGATCCAGTATCTTGTTCGCAATACTTGGTTCATGCATAATATAAGGGGCTTCCTGTGCCTGTAATACGCAGACCGATCCTGCAAACAAATACCCGACTATTGCAAGCATACCTAATTTATTTTTCCATTTTTCCATATACTAAAACCTCCGTTAAAATCAACATTTGACAATTATAGGATAATAAATATAAAAATATGACTAATTTTCCTTTTAGTCTGGATAGGCATAAAAAAAATCTGATATAATAACCCGATATTTAAACATTAAACTAAAAAGGTTTTTCTATGGCACTTGCTATTGACCCGAGAACACTGGATTTCGTTGCATTAGGTATCCTTGTAACTGTTGTTATTGTTTTCATCTACTTAATTATTTATATCCATGATATTCCTTATGAAATTGCAAAAAAAAGAGACCATCCCCACCGGGATGCCATACACATTGCCGGCTGGGTCAGCCTCTTTCTGATGCATGTGATCTGGCCCTTCCTCTGGATTTGGGCCTACCTTTATAAACCGGGTGAAGGATGGGGACTGGAGACGGTTGAACTTAAAGACTCAACAGAATCCAAAGAAGAGATAGAAGCACTCAAAGAGAGACTGGAAGCTTTGGAAGCAAAACTTTCTGAAACACTGGAAACAAACAAAGAGGAGGCAAAATAGTGGAAACGTTAATGGTACTTACCTACGCCACCTTCTGTTGGATCGTCTTTAAGGTCTTTAAGATCCCTGTGAACAAATGGTCCCTGACCACAGCGGTACTGGGCGGAGTGATCATGCTCTCAGTGATATTGATGGGAATGGCATACTACCACCCGGGTTCAAAAAGTGCGAGAAACTACTTTGTGACCACACAGATCGTACCCAATATACGTGCAAAGGTCATCAGCATCGAGGCTAAGCCCAATGAACCAGTTAAAAAGGGAGATATACTTTTCACACTGGAAGATACACGTTATAAAGCAGCACTTGAAGACCTTAAGGCACAACTTACCTTTGCGAAAAAGAGACTGCAGGATACCATAGAGCTTAGACGTGTTGCCGGTGGTTCCAAGTTTGATATCCATGAATGGGAAACCAAAGTAGAGAGTCTAAAAGCCCAAATAGACTCTGCACAGTTCGACCTTGACAGCTGTGTGGTACGTGCTCCTTCCAACGGCTATGTCACACAGGTCAGGGTACGTCCGGGACAGATGGCAGTTCCCTTTCCTGCTTTCCCTGTCATGACCTTCGTGAATACTGACTCTATTGCCTTCATTGCCGGATTCTCCCAGGAGCCTATGCAGAACATTAAAGCAGGTAACCAGGCAGAAGTGATCTTCGCTTCCGTACCGGGACGTTCCTTCCAGGCCCATGTGGTCAAAGTACTGCCCGCCATGGCTGAAGGTGAAATTGCACCGGACAGAGCTATGTTCTCATTTTCCAGACAACTTCCTCCCGGACAGATCCCGGTTATACTGGCATTTGATGAAGATATGAGCAAATACCACATGCCTTTGGGTGTGGATGGTATTGCCGCGACCTATGACATGTCAAGCCCTTTCTGGTCACATGTAGCGATCATTCGTAAGATCCTTTTGCGTATGCAGAGTTGGCAGTTCTTCCTGCGTTTCCATTAAGAGAGGTTTGAATGAAAAACATTGTAATATCCACATCACTGCTTCTCCTTCTGGGAGGGTGTGCACAAAATGTACCGACACATGAAGAGGCGACCAAGAGTCTCAAAAATGGAGAAAACACTCCCTCTGCACCGGGTCAATTCAAAAACTCGCGTAATAGCAGAAAAGTACAGGACAGATGGATAAAGACTTTCCATGACAGTAAACTCAATGCCCTCGTACGTGAAGCACAAAAGAACAATCCGACACTTAAAGTTGCTGCAAGTCGAGTTGAGAGAGCGGTAGCCTTGACCAAACTTACAGAATCGGCACTTAGACCAAATGTCAATATGACAGGCTACTACCGTGAAAACAATGCCGAAGGTGCCAGTGAAATCGGCTTTGGCGGTTTTGGTATTAGCTGGGAACCCGATGTATGGGGTCGTGTTGCCAATGAAACACGGGCACAGGAAGCACTGACTGCTGCCCAGGCCGCTGACTTTAACTTTGCCAGACAGTCTCTTG